>CAZMKX010000350.1:0-4669 GCA_964566375.1 uncultured Myxococcales bacterium | reverse complement strand
TCGCGTAGCTGCCGATGGTGATCCCGATCATGTCGCGGGTGGTATCGGACGTCCGAATCCGTCGCTTGATCGCGCGTGAGTTCAGATCTGTCACGCACCTGCGCAGCACCTGCCGCCGAGCTGCGCATCGCAGTATGCTGCTGTCCGTCGGGACGAACGCTTGCGGCGAGGGGGGAGAGAACATGAGCGAGACGAGCGCGGACTTCTGGCGGCGTTGCAGCAGCTGCAAGAAGCCGATCGGCTTCGTGACGACCTATTGGGTGTGCAACGTCTCGACCTGCAACCGCAAGCGCACGGGTCTCGTCTTCTGCAGCACCTCGTGCTGGGACGTGCACCTGCCGCTCATGAACCATCGCGAAGCCTGGGCCGAGGAGCGCCGTTCGCCGACGCGCGAAGCGTGGAAGCGCGAGCAGGCCGAGGAAGCCGCCGCGGCGCCCGTCGCGCGCGAGCCGCAGCGCCGCCTAGTGACCGCGCCTCGTCCGCCCGCGAGCCCGGCGCCGCGCGAGGTGCTCGTCGTCGTCTCGAAGCTCAAGGCGTACGTGCGCGAGACCTCGGGCATGAATACGTCCGATGCCGTGATGGACCTGCTCTCCGACAAGCTGCGCGACCTGCTCGACGGCGCCATGCGCTCGGCGCAGCGCGAAGGTCGCCGTACGGTCATGGAGCGCGACTTCTAGCGCGAGGCGCGACGCCGTGAGCGGCTTCTAACGGCTCGATCACGCGCGCTTCACGCGCGCGGCCGATGTTCTCGGGGTGAACTCGAGATCGCTGCTGGCGCGGACCGTTCTCACGATTCTCGTCGCGGGGCTGGGATTCGGCGCATTCGGCGAGACACCGCTTCCCGCGCGCTGGGCGGAGGTCCGGCCAGGCTGGCTCTTCCGCAGCCGGCAGATCCCCGCGGCGAACGTCGAGGCGGTGCTGCGCAATCAGCGGATCGACGTCGTCATCGATCTGAGCGACGACCCGGTCGACCCGACCCGCGACGCCGAGGCCGCCGCGGCGCGCACGCTCGGCATCCGCTACCTGCACTTTCCGGTGTCGTCCGGCGCCGCGCGACAGGTCGATGGCTTCTCGAGGGCCGTCGCCGGAATCGCGCAGGCGCACGCGCGCGGGGAGCGCGTGCTGGTGCACTGCAAGCTCGGCTATCGACGCACGGCGATGGCGATCGCGCTGTATGCGCGGATCGTGGAGAAATTCGAGCCGCAAGCGGCATACGGCGAGCTGAGCCGCTTCCAGGACGCCTCCTCCGACTGGCATGCGGACGCCCGCGCGTTTCTCGAGCGTCACCTGGGCGCGATCGAAGCCCGCGTCGGCCCCGAGCTCGCACGCGCACCCGCCGCTTGACCCGCGTCGGCGCGCGGGCGGACACTTCCGCCCATGCCGAAAATCGACGCCAACGGAATCCGGATCGAGTTCGACACCTTCGGGGATCGCCGCGCCGAGCCGCTCGTGCTCGTGATGGGTCTGGGCGGCCAGATGCTGCTCTGGGACGAGCGATTCTGCGAGTCGCTGGCGGGCCGCGGCCACTTCGTCGTGCGCTTCGACAACCGCGACATCGGTCTCTCGACCCACTTCGATTCCCACGGCGCGCCCGATCTGATGGAGCTGATGACCGCGGCCGCGACGGGCAAGCCGCTCTCGCTCGCCTACACGCTCGATGACATGGCCGACGACGCGGTCGGGCTGATCGACGCGCTCGGCATGGACGACGCGCACTTCGTCGGCGCTTCGATGGGTGGAATGATCGTGCAGACCGTCGCGATCCGGCATCCCTCGCGCGTGCGCAGCCTGACGTCGATCATGTCGACGACCGGAAATCCGTCGCTTCCTCCCGCGCGCCCCGACTTGCTCGGGCGCCTCGGCGGTCCGGCTCCGGTTGGCCGGCAAGCGAACGTCGACGCGTCGGTGGAGATGTGGAAGCTGATCAGCGGACCGGGCTTTCCGTTCGACGAGGCGGCGATCCGCGCGCGCAGCGCGTTGCTCTACGACCGCTCGCACCACCCGGAAGGCCAGGCGCGCCAGCTCGCCGCGATCATGGCGCACGGAAATCGCGCACCGAAGCTCGCCGCCGTGCGCGCGCCGACGCTCGTCATCCACGGCACCGACGATCCGCTCGTGCCGGTCGAGGGCGGGAAGGATACGGCAGCGGCGATCCCGGGCGCGGAGCTCCTGCTGATTCCGGGAATGGGGCACGACATGCCGGAGCCGCTGCACGCGACGCTGGTCGATGCGATCGCGACGCACACGCTGAAGGCGGCGACCGCGCGCGGACGGCGCTGAAGCCCGATCGGCGGATCGCATGAAGCGAGGCTGGCTTCTCGCGGGGCTGGGCGCGATCGTGCTCGCGATCCAGCTCGTTCCGGTCACCCGCGACAATCCGCCGGTCACGGGTGCGCTGGTGCCGCCCGCCGAGCTCGCCCCCGTGCTCGAGCGCGCCTGCGCGGACTGTCACTCCAACCGGACGCGCTGGCCATGGTACGCGTGGGTGGCGCCCGTCTCGTGGCTGGTCGCGCACGACGTCCACGAGGGGCGGGACGAGCTGAACTTCTCGACGTGGGAGGGCTACTCCGCGAAGAAGCGGGCGAAGCTCGCGCGCGAGATGGTCGAGATGGTCGAGAAGCGCGAGATGCCGCTCTGGATCTACCTCGGCATGCACCCTCGCGCGCGTGTCACGCCCGGAGAGCTGGAACAGCTTCGCGCGTGGAGCGCCACGCTGCTGCCGGCGAGCGCACCGGCGGCTCCCTAGGCGCCTACGCGCCGCGCACCAGATCGAGCAGGGCGCGGCCGTACTTCGCCGCGAGCGCGGGTCCGATGCCCTTGATCTCGAGCAGCTCGCGTTCGTCGCGCGGGCGCGCGATCGCGATGCCCTGCAGCGCGGCGTTCGTCATCACGCGGAAGGCCGGGATGCGGCGGCGCTTGGCCTCCGCGCCGCGCCAGCGCATCAGCGCGCCGAGCAGCGCGCCGTCGATCTGCACGTCGGCAGGTCCGGCGTCCGCGTCGGCCTGGACGCGCGGACCGCGCACGCGCGCCGAGGTCGCGCGCGGCGTCGGCTTGCCGCGGCGCCTGCGCGGCGCGCGCTCCGACTCGGTCTCGCGCGCGACGCGCAGACCTGCGAGCGCCGCCGCGTTCGCCTCGAGACCGCTCCGCGTGAGGCGAAGCCGCTGGAACTCGATCGTCTCGCCATCGCGCTCGAAGGCCTCGCTCTCCTCGACCGCGAATCCGGCGCGCACGAGCGCGGAGACGAGCCGGCCGAACTCGCGCCGCTCGAGCGCGTCGCCGAACACCTCGCGGTGTAGTTTCCCCGCGGGCTGGCCGTTCCGCGCGCGCAGCGCCGCGACCAGGCGCTCGAGCGCGTGTGCCTGCGCCGGTTCGAGCGCGACGAAGCCGAGCGCCTCGGCGCCCTGTGCGTCGCAGATGTCGCAGATTCCGCACACGCCGCCCGAGTCGGCCTCGTCGCCGAAGTGCCGCACCAGGTGCAGCATGCGGCAGCCGCGGCTCTCGGCGTAGCGGCGCATCTGCTCGAGCTGCGCCTGCTTGTGGCGGCGCTGCTCCTGGTACGGCTCGCGCCAGCCCTCGCGGCCGCGGCGGGAGCTCTCGTCCGGGTCGACCAGCGCGCCCCCGTGCACCCACAGCTTCTCGAGCACGCGCTCGAGCTCGTCGGGATCCATGCGCAGCCGGCGCTGCAGCTCGGCGCGTTGCTCGGGCTCGTCGCCGAGCTCCTTCCAGACCCGCTCCAGGATCGCGACGTCGGGGTAGTCGCGCTTCAGGAAATGCTCGTGCGTGCGCAGGTCGACGTAGCCGTGGAAGAGCACCGCGCGCGACAGCTCGCCGTCGCGGCCGGCGCGCCCGATCTCCTGGTAGTAGCTCTCGACGCTGCCCGGAAGCGCGGTGTGGACCACCGTGCGCACGTTGGCCTTGTCGATGCCCATGCCGAACGCGATCGTCGCGACGATCACGTCGAGCGAGCCCGACATGAACGCTCGCTGCACCTCGTCGCGGTCCTTCGCGGGCATGCCGGCGTGGTACGCGGCGGCGCGGAAGTGGCGGTCGAGCCGCGCGGCGAGCGCCTCGGCCTTCTTGCGCGCCGGTGCGTACACGATCGCGGGCCGTCGCTCCGGCGCGCGCAGCAGGCGCTCGGTTCCGGAGTCGCGCGCGGACGGCGGCGCCTCGACCAGCTCGATCGCCAGGTTCGTGCGCCGGAAACCGTGGATGTAGCGGTGCGCCTTGTCGATGCCGAGCTGCGCGACGATGTCGCGCTGTACCATCGGCGTGGCCGTCGCCGTGAGCGCGATGACGGGCGCGGGCCGCAGTGCGGGCAGTCGCTCGCGCAGCATGCGGTACTCGGGCCGGAAATCGTGTCCCCACTGCGAGATGCAGTGCGCCTCGTCCACCGCGACGAGCGCGGGCGTGCGCTGCGCGAGCTTCTCCGGAAAGCCCGGCACGGCAAGGCGCTCGGGTGCGATGAACAGGTAGTCGAGCTTGCCGTCGAGGTAAGCGCGCAGCACGGCCTGCGACTCGGCGCGCGCGCGTCCGGAGTGGATGCGTTCCGCGCGCAGCCCCTGGGCCTGCAGCTTGGCGACCTGGTCGTCCATCAACGCGATCAGCGGCGAGACGACCAGCGTGGTGCCGCCGCGCGCGAGCCCCGGCAGCTGGTAGCAGAGCGACTTGC
>CAZMKX010000349.1:0-4672 GCA_964566375.1 uncultured Myxococcales bacterium | reverse complement strand
TGCTCGCGGCGCTCCCGCTTGCCGGTCGCGCGCAAACGGTGTCCGACCCGGCGCTCGAGCTCTCCGTCGTCGTCGGAGGGCTGAACCAGCCCACCTCGATGGCCTTCTACGGACCCGGCGATTTCCTCGTGCTCGAGAAGGACACCGGGCTCGTCATCAACGTCGTGGACGGCGTGCGCCAGCCGGGCTCGCTGCTCGACCTCGCGATCGCGGGCGGAGGTGAGCGTGGCCTGCTGGGGATCGCGGTCCACCCCGACTTCCCACAGCGCCCGTACATCTATCTCTTCTACACGCCGAGCCCCACGAACGCGGACACCACCGGCGTGCGACCGCTGCCGTCCCGCGTCGAACGCTACAACTTCGCGAACGGGGCCCTGTCGAATCCGCGCACGATCCTGACCATCGCGGATTTCGACGCGATCGGTGCGCACATCGGCGGCGTGATGACGTTCGGGAACGACGGGAAGCTCTATGTCATCGTCGGCGACCGCCTGCAGACGGGCGGGCTGGTGAACAACCCGCCGCTCACGACCGCGAACGACATCGGCGTGATCTTCCGCATCAACGACGACGGCAGCGTGCCCAACGACAACCCGCTCAGCGCGCAAGGGGTCGACCTCTCGAAGTACTACGCCTACGGGATCCGGAACTCGTTCGGCCTCGCCGTGGACCCGCAGACCGGTGACCTGTGGGCGACCGAGAACGCCGAGGGGGACTACGACGAGCTGAACCGCGTGCGGCCCGGCTTCAACAGCGGCTGGAACGTGCTGATGGGGCCCGACAGCCGCGACCCGGACAGCGCGGCGAATCTCACCGCGATCAGCGGCGGACAGTACTCCGATCCCGAGTTCTCCTGGCAGCAGACGATCGCGCCCACCGGGCTCGCGTTCCTGCGCGGCTCGGCGCTCGGCACGGCGTACGAAGACGACCTGCTCGTCGGCGCCTTCAACAGCAACAGCATCTTCCGCCTGCGCCTCAACGGTGCGCGAAACGCGATCGTTCCCGCGAACGCGGGGATGAACGACCTCGTCGCCGACCGGGGCGACGATCTCTCGCCGATCCTCTTCGCGACGGGTCTCGGCGGCGTATCGGACGTCGACCTCGGGCCCGATGGCAACGTCTACGGCGTCTCGATCCTGTTCAACTACGTCTTCGTGATCCGCCCGATCGGCGGCCCCGCGGGGGAAACCCACGACCTGGCGCTCGTGAAGCTCGCCGCGCCGAAGCGAGCCAAGCTCAGCGCGAAGCGGCCGGTCGCGGAGACCAAGGCGAAGCTGCAGATCCAGAACCGCAGCCCCCAGGACGAGACGATCGCGGACCTCGCGACGCTGCAGGCGCTCGTCACGCTCGAGGTCGAGTCGGTCGAAGCGGGCGAGTGCGGCTCGCCCGAGATCGAGCTCGTGCCGCCCAAGCGCTTCCCGATCACGCTCAAGCCGAAGAAGAAGCTCTCGCTCAAGTACCTCGTGCGCTTCGACTGCGCCGATGCGTACGCCTACTCTGCGACCGTCGCGCACGAGCCGATCGACGACCTCGCCGACACGCACCCGGCGGACGACTTCTGCCCGCGTCCTCCGCTCCCGTTCGGTGTGGACGAGAACCCCGACGGGAAGCTGAAGGACAAGGGCTGCGGCGCGAAGGTCTCCGGCGGAGACCGAGGCGGCGCAGTCGAGACCGAGGTCCTGCAGAAGTAGGCGCGCGCCTTCTCAGCCGAGCCCGAGGCGCCGGAAGAGACGCGTGAAGAACGTCTCGCCGTCGCGCCGGCCCTCGCTCGCGACGAGCCCGGGCCAGTTCGCGTCGGCCTTCGCGAGATTCCCGCGCAGGTCGGCATTGAACCGGTCGTAGGCCTCCTGCGTGTGCTGCAGGACCAGCCGTCCGTCGACGATCTGCCAGATCTCGGGGTCGACGATCGAAACCTTGTTGATCGACGCCGCGTAGCCGCAGTACCCGCCGAACTGCGGCAGGTATCTCTGAGGCTCCTTCTCGAAGGCGGCGCGGTGCTCCGGCGTGGCGAAGCGGTACAGCGCGCCGTCGAACGTCGACTCGTTCGCCGCGCTTCCCTTCGTCGCACGTCCGTCGGTGAAGTAGGCGACCACGTCGTAGCCGAGCACGGCCACACCGTCGTCGTCGACGTTCACGAGCCACGGGCCGCCACTGCCGTTGCGCGCGACCAGCCCCGGCCAGTTCGCGTCGGCCTTCGCGAGATTCGCGTCGAGGTCCGCGTTCCAGAGGTCGAGCGCCTTCTGGTTGTGCTGGAGCACGAGCCGCCCCCCGAGGATCTGGAAGTACTCGGGACTGATCGGCGACAGGCGGTCGATCGAGGCGGCGTATCCGCAGTAGCCCCCGAACGCCGGCGCGTACTTCTCCGGCGACGCGTCGAAGAGCGTCTTGTGCTCGGCCGACGCGAACTGGTAGATCGCACCGCGGTGCAGGCTCGTGTGGCTCGGATTCCCCGGCACCGGCTTGCCATCGGTGAAATAGGCAACTGGATCGTACCCCTGCAGCGCGACGCCGTTCTTGTCCCGGCTGACGAGGAGCTTCGTCTCGGAGCTCGGCGCGGCCGAAACCGGAGCGACGGCCGGAGCGGGCGACGGCGGGGGTGTTGCCTTCGGCGGCGCCTCGCTGGCGCGGGTCTCGAGCGCGGCAGCGCCGGCCACGGCGATCTGATCGTCTTGCTCGGCACTGGCCGCGCCCGAGACGCCGATCGCGCCGATCACTTGCCCCTGGAAGGTAATCGGGACGCCGCCCATGAGCGGCGTGAAGTCCGCGAGCGCCGTCATCGTGAAGCGGCCCTTGTTCACGATGTTCTCGAAGTCGCGCGTGGGCTTGCGGAACGTGGCGGCCGTGCTGGCCTTGCCGATCGAGACGCGCGCCGCGGCCGGGAACGCCCCGTCCAGACGTTGCACCAGCACGAGCTGGCCGCTCGCGTCGACGATCGCGATCGCGGGACCCGCGCCGTTTCGCCTGGCCTCTGCCTCTGCGGCCGCCATCACTTTTCGCGCGCCCTCGAGATCGAGCGCGTAGCGGCCACTGACCTGGGCGCTCGCCGCGCCCGAGAGCGCGAGCGCGAGCATCGCGGGGATCATCCGTCCTCGAATCCTCATTGCCTTCTCCTCCAATCGGGTTGAGGGGTTCCGCGAGGGCGGTCGCGCCCGAGCCGCGGCCGTTACAGCCCGTCTCGAGGGTCTGCGCCTGTAACGCAACGCGACGCGGGGCGTACTCAGCGGGCAAGCAGCGCCGCATTCGCGGCCGAGGGAGAGACGGAGATGGCGAACCGGACCTGGGCGATCGTTCTCGCGGGCGGGGAGGGCAACCGGCTGCGCCGGCTGACGACGACGCAGTCCGGTGTCACCGTGCCCAAGCAGTTCTGCTCGCTCGCCGGCGGAGCGTCGCTGCTGCGCCAGACGATCGAGCGCGCGGCATCGCTCGTGCCGCGCGACCAGATCGTGGTGGTGGTCTCGGCGTCGCACCGCGCGTTCTGGCGCGAGGAGCTCGCCGACATCCCGCGCGAGAACGTCGTCGTGCAGCCGGTGAACCGCGGAACGGCAGCGGGGATTCTCCTGCCCGCGTTGCGCGTGTGCCGCGAGGACCCGGCGGCCGAGATCCTCGTGCTCCCCTCGGACCACCACGTCGAGGACGAGGCGACGCTGCGCGACGCCTTCGGCGCCGCGCTTCGCGACGTTCGACTCGATCCGGCGCGAATCGTGCTGCTGGGCATCACGCCCGACGAGGCCGATGCGCAGTACGGCTGGATCGTGCCCGGGCGCGCGCTGGGCGGCGCGTCGCGCGCGATCGATCTGTTCGTCGAGAAGCCGCCGGCCGAGCGCGCAGCCGCGCTCTTCACGCGTGGCGCACTGTGGTCGAGCTTCCTCTTCGCCTGCCGCGTCTCGAGCTTGATCGAGGCGTTCGAGCTGGCGGAGCCCGGCCTGCTTCGCGCATTCCTCGGCGAGTCGTGGCGGCTGGCGGCCTCGGACGCGGCTCTCGACGAGCTCTACACCACGCTCGTGCCCAGCGACTTCTCGCACGACGTGCTGGAGCGCGTGCCCGAACGGCTCGGCGTCCTGACCGTGCCCGGCTGCGGCTGGAGCGACCTCGGCACGCCGGACCGGATCGCCTCGGTCCTGGCGACGCGCTCGAGCCGTCTTCGCGCCGGCGTAACGAACGCGCTGCGTCCGGGACTTCGCCCCGTTCTCTCGCACGCACTCGCGGCGCTCGGCGCCTGAATCCGCACAAGAACGAGGAGCCCATGAAAGCCATCGCCGTCACGCCCGCAAGCCGCAAGCTCCAGCTGATCGATCACGAGCGGCCCCGCATCGCCCGACCGAGCGACGTCCTCCTGCGCATTCTCGACGTCGGGGTGTGCGGAACCGATCGGGAGATCTGCGCGTTCGACTACGGCACGCCGCCGGCGGGCTCGGATCACTTGGTGATCGGTCACGAGGCGCTCGGCCAGGTGCTCGAGATCGGGCCCGAGGTGACGCGCGTGCGGCCCGGCGACCTGGTGGTGCCGATGGTGCGTCGGCCCTGCGACCGCCCGGAGTGCCGCGCCTGCCGCGAGAGCCGGCAGGACTTCTGCTACACGGGATTGTTTCACGAGCGCGGCATCAAGGAGGCGCACGGCTTCATGACCGAGCTCGTCGTCGACGACGAGCGCTACATGAACGTCGTGCCGGCG
>CAZMKX010000348.1:0-4674 GCA_964566375.1 uncultured Myxococcales bacterium | reverse complement strand
ACTCGACAGGGGGTGGGAATGGCGAAACACGATGAGCTGATCGTGGGGCTCGACGTCGGAACGACGAAGATCTGCGCGGTCGTGGCTGAACCGAACGGGGATTCGATCGACGTGATCGGGATCGGGACGCATCCGTCCCGAGGCCTGCGCAAGGGCGTGGTGGTCGACATCGAGGCGACGGTCGACTCGATCCGCAAGGCGGTGGACGAGGCCGAGATGATGGCCGGGTGCGAGATCAGCTCGGTGTATGCCGGGATCGCGGGCGGCCACATCCAGGCGCACAACGAGATCGGCATGATCGCGATCAAGGACCGCGAGGTGAAGCCCGCGGACCTGAAGCGCGTGATCGAGCAGGCTCAGGCGATCGCGATCCCGGCCGACCGCGAGGTGATCCACGTCATCCCGCAGGAGTACGAGATCGACGGCCAGGACGGGATCAAGCACCCCGTCGGCATGAGCGGCGTGCGCCTGATCGCCAAGGTGCACATCGTGACTGCGGCCGTGACCTCGGCGCAGAACGTGATCAAGTGCGCGAACAAGGCCGGCCTGAACGTGATCGACATCGTGCTCGAGCCGCTCGCCTCGGCCGAGGCGACGCTCGCGCCGGACGAGAAGGAGCTCGGCGTCGCGCTGATCGACCTCGGCGGCGGGACGACCGACCTCGCCGTCTTCGCCGACGGCTCGATCAAGCACACCGCCGTGCTCTCGCTCGGCGGCTACCACCTGACGAACGACGCCGCGGTGGGGCTGCGCACGCCGTTCGACCAGGCGGAGCGGATCAAGCGCCGCTTCGGCTGCGCGGCCGCACGCTACCTGCCGCGCGAGGAGCTGCTCACGGTGCCCAGCGTCGGCGGCCGCGCGCCGCGCGAGGTCTCGCGCAAGATCCTCGCCGAGTTCCTCGAGCCGCGCGTGGAGGAGATCCTCTCGCTCGTGCGCGAGGAGCTCTCCCGGTCGGGACACCTCGGCAACATCCCGTCCGGCATCGTCGTGACGGGCGGCTCGTCGGCGCTCGAGGGTCTGCCCGAGCTCGCGGAGGAGATCTTCGAGCTGCCGGTGCGGCGCGGGACGCCACGCGGTGTCGGGGGTCTGGTCGACCGCGTGCAGGGGCCGGAGTTCGCGACCGCCGTCGGTCTCGCGCTGTACGGCGCGAAGCGACGGGGCAAGCCGCGCTTCCGCGTCTACGACGGCTCGTCGTTCCGGAAGGTCCGCACGCGCATGCGCGAGTGGTTCTACGGAGAATTGCGCTGATGGCTCCGAAGTCCGGCCGCGAGGCCGCCCTCGCGGCCGGGCCGCAAGCGGCGAAAAGCCGCGCGCAGCGAGACAAAGTCTCGCGAAGTAATCAAGGTGGAGTTACAGTGAGACCGCTTCAGGGGGGGTTGAGATGATCGAGTTCGAGCACGAAACGGATCTCCGCGCTCGCATCAAGGTTGTGGGCGTCGGGGGCGGCGGCGGCAACGCCATCAACACGATGATTCGCGCGGGCCTGTCCGGCGTCGAGTTCATCGCGACCAACACCGACGCGCAGGCGTTGGCGATGAACCTGGCACCGACCAAGATCCACCTCGGCGATCGCGGCCTCGGCGCGGGCGCCGATCCGCGCGTCGGACGCACGGCGGCGGACGGCTCGCGCGAGCGGCTGGCCGAGGTTCTGGCCGGCGCCGACATGGTGTTCGTGACCGCGGGCCTCGGCGGCGGCACCGGGACGGGCGGCGCGCCGATCGTCGCCGAGGTCGCCAAGGAGCTCGGTGCCCTCACGGTCGCGGTCGTCACCAAGCCCTTCGTCTTCGAAGGCGCGGTGCGCAAGCGGCAGTCCGAGCAGGGCATCGATTCGCTGCACGACGTGGTCGACACCCTGATCACGATCCCGAACGAGCGGCTGCTCCTGATGGCGGGCGAAGACACCTCCATGACCGACGCGTTCCGGATCGCGGACGACGTGCTCTTGAACGCGGTTCAGGGCATCTCCGACCTGATCACGGTGCACGGCATCATCAACCTCGATTTCGCCGACGTGCGCACCATCATGAGCGAGATGGGCATGGCGCTGATGGGCACCGGCCGGGCGCGCGGCGAGAATCGCGCGATCCGGGCAGCCCAGGAGGCGATCTCGAACCCGCTTCTCGACGACGTGTCGATCAAGGGCGCGCGCGGCGTGCTGGTGAACATCACGGGCGGGCCGGACATGAAGCTGAAGGAGGCCAACGAGGCCGTCAGCCTGATCCACGAGGAAGCGCACGAAGAGGCCAACATCATCTTCGGCTCGGTCGTTCAGGAGAATCTGGGCGACGAGATCCGCGTGACCGTGATCGCGACGGGCCTCTCGGACGCGAGCCGCTCGCGGCGCAAGAACGCCATCACCGAGAGCTTCGAGAACGTCACCCCGCTCCGGCTGCCGCTGCGCGAGGCGCCGACGTCGGAGTCGCTCACGGAGGCGAGCATGATCGCTCCGCGCGCGCACGCCGCGATGGAGGCCAACGGCACGAACGACTTCGTCTCCCCGTTCGAGGAGGAGTACGACGTCCCGGCTTTCATCCGCCGCACCCGGGACACGGACTGAACGCGCGTTGATCGCGTCCCGTTCCTCGCTGGAGCGCGGTCGGTCCGGTCCGACCGCGCTCTTCGCGTCTTCGCTCGCCGCGCTCGCGCTGGGGGCAAGCGCGTGCACGTGGGTGAACGGCCCGGTCGAGAGCCCGCGCCGAGAGCTCGCAGCCGAGACGTCGGTGCGGCCCGACGCCGCCTACTTCGACTACCAGCCGCTCGACCCGGCGAGCGTGAAGATCCAGCCCGAGGGGCTGACGGTGGAAGAGAGCTGGGTGCTCGACCTGTACACCCTCTTCCACGCGCGGGACTACAAGGCCTTCCGCATCGTGCTCACCGACGAGAAGGGCGAGGAGCGCCACGGGCACATGCTGATCCCGCCCGGAGCCGGGCCGCACCCGACGGTGGTCGCGTTCGAGATCCTCGACGGCCCGCAGGACGTGTCCGAGGGCATGGCCAAGGCGCTCGTGAACCGCGGCTACGCCGTCGCGCGGATGGACCGGCGGAATCTCGACCTGGACCACCAGTCGGATCCCGCAGTCGTGCGCGACACCATGCGCGCGGGCGTGATCGACGCGCGACGGCTGCTCGACTTCCTCGTCACCCACCCGAAGGTCGACAAGACCCGGATCGCGGCGGCCGGCGTGAGCATGGGGTCGATGCAGGCATTGTTGCTCACGTACTGCGACCCGCGGATCCGCGGCGGCTTCTACGTGATGACGGGCGGAAACCTGCCCGAGATGTTCTACGAATCGTCGGAGCGGGCCGTGCGGGATTTCCGGGATCGTCTGATCGAGTCGCGCGGCTGGGCGAGCCGCGAGCAGTTCATCGACGGCATCCGGCCCTACACGCAGCCGGTCGATCCGATCCGCTATGCCGCCGCCCTGGACCCGACCCGGCTGATGCTGGCAACGGCCCGATTCGACACCGTGATCCCCTCCAGCAACGCGCAACTGCTCTGGGAAGCGCTCGATCGCCCGACGTGGTGGAAGCTCCCGTGCGGCCACTACACGTTGTTCCCGTTCTTCTGGTGGACCATGGCCCGTGGCGCCGATCACCTGGACCGGGTGCTGGCGCCGAATGCGCAACAGGTCGGCGCCGGTCTATAGACGGCGCCAGGAGCGACCGAAAGAAGTGAACATGGAAGCCGCCGAACCCAAGCCCGAACCGACCCCCGCGCTGCGCCGGAACCTGCTGCTCGTCACCTCGTACCTGCTGGTGATGGCGCTGATCGCGATCGGGTACCGGTAGCTCAGCGCTTCACGAGCTCCGTCTCCGCGAAGAAGTACGCGATCTCGACCCTGGCGGTCTCGGGCGCGTCGGAGCCGTGGACGGCGTTCTGCTCGATGTTCGTCGCGTGGAGCTTCCGGATCGTGCCCGCATCGGCCTTCGCGGGATCGGTCGCGCCCATCAGCTTGCGGTAGCGCGCGATCGCGTCGTCGCCTTCGAGCACCGAGACCACGACCGGGCCCGAGGTCATGAACTTCACCAGGTCCTTGAAGAACGGCCGCTCGCGGTGCACCGCGTAGAAGCCCTCGGCCTTGGCCTGGTCGAGCTGCAGCATCTTGGTGCCCACGATGGTGAGCCCGGCGGCTTCGATCATGTTGAAGATCGCGCCGAGCTTGCGGGCGCGGACGGCATCCGGCTTGACGATCGAGAAGGTTCTTTCCATGGGGCGGCACTTTAGCCGGAGGAATCAAGCCGGCCAGTCCTCCGGCGTATCGAGGTCCCGGCCGCGCTCGGACGGGACGTCGACCTCGCGGACCGCCTCGGGATGGCGCGCGATCACGCTTCGCCCGCCCTCGCGGCCGCGCAGCGCGAGCAGCTCGGGGAAGTAGTCGCGCGCGAAGGCGACCGGTGAGCCGGGCTGGCCGTCGTAGCGTGCGCGCGCGATGCCGTGCGGCCGGGCGCGCAGCGCGTCGAGCAGAAGCTCGAAATCCGCGGGCTCGAGGAACGGCTGATCGGCGAGCGCGACGAGCAGGCCCTGGCTCTCGGCGCGCACGGCGCGGACCGCCGCGCGGACGGACGCTGCGCGGCCTTCCTCCGCGCTGTCGGCCGGCAGCGCCGGCACGCCGAGCCGCTCCGCGAGCGCGCGGCCCGCGTCGTCGTCGGGCGCGAGCACGACCGAGACGTGCG
>CAZMKX010000347.1:0-4677 GCA_964566375.1 uncultured Myxococcales bacterium | reverse complement strand
GACGAGCGGTCGGAGCACCGGCAGGGTAGCCGCCCGGTTGATCGTGTCGAGGTTCCCGAGCGTCTGCGACGAGACCTGCCCGACACTGTCCCCGGTCACCAGGGCCAGCGCGCCGACGCGCTCGGCGAGCGCCTCGGCGATTCGCAGCATGAAGCGGCGATACAGGACGATGCGGGGCTCGGCGGGCGCGTCGCGCACGAGCGCCTTTTGCAGCTCGCCGAACGGCACCATGAAGAGCGTCGCAGGGCCGGTCCAGAGGGCGAGCTGGCGCAACGCGTCGCGCACCTTTCGCTGCGATGCGGTGCTCGTGAATGGCGCGCTGTGGAAGTGCACGAAGGAGAGCTCGCAGCCGCGTTTCGCGAGCAGCCACGCGGCAGCGGGCGAATCGATGCCGCCCGAAACGAGCGCGAGCGCGCGGCCGGCGGAGCGCACGGGCAGGCCTCCGGGGCCGGGCATTCGCTCGTGCAGGAGGATCGCCTCGGAGCCGCTCAGCAGGTGCAGATCCACCCAGAGGTCCGGGTGCTCGAGATCCACGCGCGCGCCCTTTCGCGCCTGGATTCGGGCGCCCAGCTCCGCCGCCAGCTCGTTCGAGCGGAACGGCAGCGACTTGTCGACGCGGCGCGCGCGCACACCGAAGCTCGCGAAGCTGCGCGCGTCGACGAAGGCATCGACCTGGTCGGTGATCGCCTCGCGCGTGGGGCGGAAGGTGGTCGCGACACTGAAGTACGCCACGCCGAAGACGCGTCCCAGCCGCTCGGCGACCGCGTCGGCCGGCGCACCCTCCGGCGCTTCGACGAGGATGCGACCGTAGAGTCGCTTCGTGCGCGCGCGCCCGAGCGGAGACAGCGCGCGCTCGATGTTCTCGCACAGGGTCTTCTCGAAGCGCGGGCGGTTGCGTCCCTTGAGCCCGAGCTCGGCGTAGTGCACGACCCACTTCATGGCGCGGATCATACGCCACCGCGAACTGCGCGCACTTCGACCGTCTAGAAACAGCTCCCCGTCGCACCCGCCGTGCAGGTCAGCGGGCACGTCGCGCAGCGCGGACCGGGCGCCTTGCCGTTCAGCGTGCGGAAGATCCCGAGGTCCCCGGACCCGAGCAACAGGTTCGCCTCGTCGAGATCGAAGATCGCGCAGGGCCGCGTGCCCGACGTTCCGCAGGTATCGCCCGTGCGGTTCTTTCCGTTGGACGGGCGGAACTGCGCGAGATCTCCGGCACCGACGAACGTGCCCGCGACGCCCGGGAACTTCGCGTCGCACTTGTTCCCGTAGCCGTCGTGATCGTCGTCGCGCTGGCCGCCGGTGAGCGTCGCCCACGTGTTCGTCGCGAGGAAGTTCGCGGCGACGCGCGGGTTCGAGACGTTCACGCAGTTGTCGCACACGTCGCCCACCAGATCGAAGTCGACGTCGGACTGGTTCGCGTCCGTGATCGTCGGACACAGGTCGCATAGATCGCCCGACTCGTCGCCGTCGCCGTCCGCCTGGTTTGCATTCGCGACCGCGCCGCAGTTGTCGAACGTATCGAGCAGTCCGTCGCCGTCCGAATCGAGGAAGCCGATGCGGACGGTTTCCTTCGCGACCGACTGCACCGTGCCGGCCTCGGCGGTGGCGAAGAAACGGACCAACGTGCCGTTCGCCGTTCCGCCGATCACCACCGGCGGCATCGACACGGTCGTCGACGCGAAGGGCGCGAGATCCGCCAGCTGCCAGCGCACGCGCTCGATCGGATCACAGTTGGTGTTGAGGGTTCCCGACTCCACGCAGCTCGCGCCGGCGCTCGCACTCGCTTGCGCGAACGTCGCCAGGAACGGCGCCACACGCGTTTCGACCAACGGAACCTGAACGATGCTGCCGGTCAGGTTCGTGACCTGGAGCTGTACGTTCAACGCATTGCCCGGTTGGCCCGGGTCCGGAGTGGCGGACACCACCAGGCGCAGGGGTGCCGCTGCACCCGACTGCACGACGGTGACGGCGCTGGCGCGTCCGCCGTAACCCGCGAAGTCGCCGATCTGCGCTGAAGCCCGGATCGGCGTGCCCTGGGCGAGGCCCGGATCCACGTGCACCGTCACCTGTCGCGTGCCCGTCTGTCCGGCAGGCAGCGGCGGCAGGAACCAGCTCACGACGCCGTTCGACGCCGTGCCGCCGTTCGTCGCGGACACGAACGTCGTCCCGGCCGGAATCGCGAACGTGAGCACCGGCAGCGCGGAGGTCACCGCGCTCACCTTGCCGAGCGTGAGCGTGTAGACGAGGTCCGCGCCGGGAGCGACCGGATCGACGGATTCGTCGAGCGCGAGCTCGAAGGTCGGCGGGGAGAACTGGACGGCGAGCTCGCGCTTCGCGTGCCGGCTCTTGCCGTTCACGCCGACGAGAGGCTCGTAGACCTCCGCTCGGAGCGGGATCAGCGTGCCGCTCGGTGGCGACGAAATGCCGACGGGCATCGACACGGTCACGCGTTCGCCTGCCGCGAGCGGCGGCAGGTCCCACTGCACGCGTTCGACCGGGTCGCAGTTCGCGTTGAGCGTGCCCGAGGTGAGACAGTTTCCGCCTCGCGTCATGTAGTTCTGGTTGAGGGCGTTCACGTTCTCGCCCCTGCGCACCTCGAGGATCGGATCGATCGTCGCGCCGCCGACGTTGGTCACCGTCAGCTGAACGTCGGCGTACTGCGAGTTGCGCAGCGGATCGGGGCCGGACTCGATCTCGAGCCGCAGCGGTGAGCTAGCCTGAACCACCGCCACCGACGATGCGCGCGCGGCGTTGGCGCCGGAGTCCTGGATCTGCGCAGACGCGCGAACGACCGATCCCTCGGCGAGAGCGCCGACGTTCACCTTGAGCTCGCGCGTTCCGGTCTGCGTCGCGGGAATCGTGCCGAGGTTCCAGGTCACCACACCCGACGTGAGAGTGCCTCCGCCGGTGGCCGAGACGAAGCTCGTGCCGGCCGGCAGCGGCACGGACAGCGTAGTGCCCGTCGTGGCGGCCGCGCTGACGTTGCTGAACGTCGCGGTGTAGGTCAGCGGCGCACCCGGCGCGACCGGATCGTCGGACTCGTCGAGCGCGAGCTCGAAGGGCCGCGCGTACTGCACGCGCACGGCCTGGCGCAGCTGGCGGTTGTCGCCAGTTGCGCCGGTGAGCGCCTCGAAGACCTCCGCGCGGACCGGAATCACCGTGCCGTTGGTCGGCGTCCCGATCCCCAGCGGCGCAGAAACCGTGATCCGCTCACCGGGCGCGAGCGGCGCAAGATCCCAGCGCACGCGCTCGATCGGATCGCAGCTCACGTTTCCAGTTCCCGCGACGGTGCAGTCACCGCCGCGGGACATGTAGTTCTGGTTGATGGCGCCCACGTACTCGCCGATCCCGAGCTCGAGCACCGGATCGATCGTCGAGCCGCCGACGTTCGACACCGTCAGCATCACCTCGGCGTACTCGAGGTTCCGCAGCGGGTTCGGTCCGGCCTCGATCTCGAGCCGGAGCGGCGAGGCCGTCTGCACCACCGCGACGGACGGTGCGCGCGCGGCGTTCGCCACCGCGTCCTGGATCTGCGCGGTCGTGCGCAGCACGGTCCCGTCGGACAGCGCGCCGACGTTGACCGTGAACTGGCGCGTCCCGCCCTGTCCCGCTGCGACCGTCCCGAGGGTCCAGGTCACCACGCCCGAGGCGTGCACGCCTCCGCCGGTAGCCGACACGAAGCTCGTCCCCGCCGGCAGCGGCACCGACAGCGTCGTCCCGGTCGCGCTGGCCGCGCCGACGTTGGCGAACGTCGCGGTGTAGGTCAGGTCCGCGCCCGGCGCGACCGGGTCGTCGGACTCGTCGAGCTCGAGGTCGAAGGTGCGCGTGTACTGCACGCGCAGCGTCTGGCGTGCGACACGGCTCTCTCCGGTGGCAAGTGCCAGCGGTTCGAACACCTCCGCGCGGAGCGGGATCAGTCGTCCGTTGCCGGGGCCCCCGACGCCGAGCGGGAACGAAACCGTAATGTGATCACCGGCTGCGAGCGGCTCCAGATTCCACTGCACACGCTCGACGGGGTCGCAGTTCACGTTTCCCGTGCCCGAGACCGTGCAGATCCCCTCGTGCGTCGTGTAGTTCTGATTGATCGTCGTGACGTCAGAGCCGCGGTGCAGCTCGAGCACGGGGGCGATCGTCGCCGCACCGGTGTTCGTCACCGTGAGCAGGATCTGCGAATACTCGCTGGCGCGCGGGGAGTTCGGTGTCGACTCGATCTCGAGCCGAAGCGGCGAGCCGGCTTGAACGACCGCGACGGACGAGGCGCGCACCTCGTCCGCGGCCGTGTCTTCGATCCGGCCGACGGTGCGAAGCACCTGGCCGTCGGGGGCGAGCGCGCCCACCTGCACCTTGAACTCGCGCGTCCCGCCCTGCGCAGGAAGGAGCGTTCCAAGGTTCCACGTCACCGCACCCGCTACGAGGACGCCGCCGCCAGTCGCCGAGACGAAGCTCGTCCCCGCCGGCACCGGGACCGACAGCGTCGTGCCCACCGTGTTGAGCGCGCCGACGTTGCTGTACGTCGCGGTGTAGGTGAGCTCGGCACCGGGCGCGACGGGGTCGTCGGAAGCGTCGAGCTCGAGGTCGAACGCCGGCGCGAACTGGACGCGCAGCGTCTCGCTCGCCAGCCGGCTCTCGCCGACCTGTCCGGCCAGTGGCTGAAAAAGCTCGGCGCGGATCGGAATC
>CAZMKX010000346.1:0-4683 GCA_964566375.1 uncultured Myxococcales bacterium | reverse complement strand
TCCTGCAGCTCCTCGACGCGCGCTTCCCCGCGCGCCGCCTGTTTCCCGAGGGTCCGCTCGGCGTGCTCGTGCACGTCGTCGAGGAGATCCTCGACGAGTGGTTCGCGCGCGTGATGGTCCACTTCCGCTGGCACTACGAGGCGAACACGCGCCACGTCGTCAGTCAGATCCTCGGCCGCGAGGTCTCGCTCGACGAGGCGCGTGCCCACCCAATCGCCCAGTGGGGCCCGCGCGCGTGCCGCGCCACCGGCACCGAGAGCCCGCACCAGCAGAAGGCCGCCGAGACCGAGTACTTCGCGCTGCTCGACGCGCTCGAACGCCAGCTCGAAGCGACGCGCTACGCGCTCGGCGATCGCCCGACCGCCGTCGACGCGATCCTGCTCGGCGGCCTGCGCGCGCACACGAATGCCGACCCCGTGCCCGACCTGTCGTCGTACGCGCGCGTCGTCGCGTGGACCGAGCTCGAAGCGGACGCGTGGGACGGCGGTGCCGGTGCGCTGGCACCGTTTCCCGACGCGACGCCGTTCGCGCAGCACGTGCTCGACGTCGGCCGCGCGTGCTACGCGCCGTTCGTGCTCGGAAATGCGGCGGCGCTCGCCGAAGGGCGCAAGGTCTTCGTCGTCGAGACCTACGGCCAGGGGACGAGCTATCTGGCGAGGCCGTACCCTGAGAGGTCGCGAAGCATGATCCAGGAGCGGATCGCGAATCAGCTCTCGGCGGCGGATCGCAAGCGCGTCGTCGACTGGCTCGAGGAGCGCGGGCTCGGCTGCTTCGCGCCGTAGTCAGACGATCAGCGCCAGTCTAGCCTCGATCTCCGCGCGACACTGCGCGAGGGTCCCGTCCTGGAACGCCAGCGTCGCGATCTCGCCCGCGTCGGGCGCGCGACTCACTCCGGGAAGCCACACACCGAACTCGTGCACGCCCGTGAGCCCGCGCGGCTCGCCTTCGCACAGGTGCGCGAAGCGGCGCACGTAGCGCGCGGTCCACGCGGACGGCGTCTCCCACCACGGGCGCTGGAAGAGCGGAAACAGGCCGAGCAGCGCGTCGTAGTCGGCCTCGCCCGCGAGCAGGAGGCGCGGCGCGCTCGCGCGCAGCCGCTCGACCAGCGCCTTCACGCCGTCGAAGACCGCTGCGTGCGGGTCGTTCGTCCACGCGTGCACGGTGTCGAGGAAGATCGCGTCCACGGGGTACGTCTCGAGCACGCGCTCGATCTGGCTCGCGAGCCGCTCGCGCCAGGCCGGATGGCCCGGATTCAGCCATGCCTGCCAGCCCGTGTCGTGCGCGCGGGCGAGATCCCAATCGGGCTGATTGCCGTGAAAGCGCGCACCCGTGGCGCTCGCCAGCCGCGCTTCGTCGGGAAGGTCGCGGAGCGCGGGCAAGCGCACGTTCACGCAGTTCGCGCCGAACATCGGCATCACGTGCACGCCGAGCGCGCGCGCTCCGTCGCAGAGCCGCGCGAACGCCGCGTGTCCGCCGAGCTCGGGCTCGGGGCGATAGTCGCCGTATTGCCAGTAGTAGCGGCCCTCCCAGCCGGGCAGATACGCGAGGATCGAGTCACCGGGAACGCGCGCCGCGAGAAAGCGGAGAACGTCGAGCATCTCGGCGTAGCGCAGGAACACGCGCCCGCTCCAGTGCATGCCGTGCAGCGTCGCGACCAGCCGCAGTCGACGCGCCCAGTCCGGAACGTCCGCGCGCGCGGCGAACGGGACGAGACCGAAGGCGCGCTCCAGGAACGCGAGCTGCTCCGCCTCCGCCGATCCGGCCGCGGCACCGTGCGCGAGCAGGAGGTCGGGGGCGTCGAGCGTCGTCGCGAAGCGCGTCGCCTCCTCCTCGTGGATCCACTCGACCACGCCACGCCCCGCGAGCGGCCCGACGCGCTCGACCCACGCCGCGAAGCGCTTCGGCCGCACGCGCGCGTCCTCCGCGCGCACCGCGAACGAATCCGCTCCCGCGCGAAAACGGACGAGCGCCGTCTGCAGCCGCGTCGGGTACTCGAGCAGCTCGCCGAAGCGACCGACGGGCGCGTCGCTTCCGTCGCCGCGCAGCACGACCAGCGCCGGGTCGAGATCGCGGATCAGCCACTTCACGCAGCGGATCGGCGCGGGCGCCTGCGCGCGAACGCGCAGCCGAAGCCGGCCCTCGCCCTCGCGCCGCACGACGGCCTCGAAGCTCCCCTCCGCCCGCTGCTGCTGCCCCGCGAACGCGAGCCCCCCGACGCGAAGCGTCCACACGTCGCCCGCCAACTCGATCGTCGCGCTCGCCGGGTCGAGGCCGTACAGGTTCTCGAGCGTCACGAGCTGGAACGACACGCGCCGGCCGAAGCACTCGAAAACCGGATCGCCCAGATCGAAGCTCGCGAACTGCATCCAAGTCCCGCCCGACGCAGCCTACAGGATGCGCGAGGCGTACGGCGAGATGCGTTCGCGGCGCGCGCCACCGATCGGTGTACGCGAGGCGCGGTCTGCCCGGAAGGGCGAAGTCTTGGTGGTCCCTACGGGAGTCGAACCCGTGTCTCCAGGGTGAGAACCTGACATCCTAGGCCTCTAGACGAAGGGACCGACCAGAGGCCGCGCAGATTAGGTGGGGTGGCGGCGGGCGTCAACCAGCGGCGGGCGGAGCCCGATGCGTCCCTTGCTGGCGGGTGGGCCGGGTGCTTCCTTGCTCGGCCGAGGGGGCAGGCGAGATGAGCGAGGAGCCGGGTCAGCCGATCACGGGGCTGCGAAGCGGGGCGGTCGGCGAGAACGTCTTCCTGTGCGGGGATCCGGCGCGCGTGCCGCGGATCGCGAAATCGTGGTCGAACGTGCGCGAGGTGCTGAACCTGCGCGAGTACCGCATCGCGGTGGGCGAGCGCGACGGCGTGCGGCTGGCGGCGGCGTCTACGGGGATCGGCGCGCCGAGCACGGCGATCCTGGTCGAGGAGCTGGCGAAGATCGGCGCGCGGCGGATGATCCGCGTGGGCAACAGCGGCGGGCTGCAGCCGGCGCTCGGGCTCGGAGACCTGGTGATCACGACGGGCGCGGTGCGGGACGACGGAACGTCGCGCAGCTACGTGACGGCGGAGTACCCGGCGGTCGCGGACTGGGCAGTGGTGGCCGCGCTCGTGGCGGCGGCGCGCGCGCGCGGCGTGCGCCACGCGGTGGGCGTGACCTGGTCGATGGACGCGTTCTACGCGCGCAACGCGGTGCTCGGCGCGGACGGCGCGATCGAGACGATGAGCTTCGCGGGCTATCGCGCGCCGGATCTCGAGTCGCGGCTCGTGGCGATGCGCGCGGCGCGCGTGCAGAACTGCGAGATGGAGAGCGGGATCCTGCTCACGCTCGGCGCGCTCTTCGGCCTGCAGACGGGCTGCATCTGCGTGGTGTCGGACCGCGCACCCTGGCCGGGGCCGGCGGAGCTCGACATCGACAAGAACATGGACGCGTGCATCGGCGTGGCGACCGACGCGATGCTGGCGCTCGCGAAGTCGGCTTGACGCTCTCGCTCTGGGCCGAGCGCGCGCTCCTGCCCGAGGGCGAGCGCGCGCGCGTCCGCGTGCGCTGCGAGGACGGGCGGATCGCGGCCATCGAAGCCGACGTCGCGCCCGACGCACGGGACCTGCGACACGAGAACGCGACGCTCGCGCCCGGCCTCGTCGATCTGCAGGTGAACGGCGGCGACGGCTTCGCCTACGACGACGCGGACGCGGCCGCGCGAGCGCGCGCGACGCAGTTCCACCTGCGCTCGGGCACGACGAGCCTGCTCGCGACGATCGTGACGGCGCCGCTCGACCACCTGGAGCGCGCGCTCGCGCGACTGCGCTCCGACGCGTCGGCGGACGGGCCGGTCGTGGGCTTGCACCTCGAGGGGCCGTTCCTCGCCGAGGGAAAGCGCGGCGCGCACGCGACGCCCCACCTTTGCGACCCGACACCGGAAAGCGTCGCCCGCATGATCGCGGCGGCGGGCCCGGCCCTTCGCATGGTCACGCTTGCGCCCGAGCGCGCCGGCGCGCTCGACGCGGTCGCGGCGTTCGCGCGCGCCGGGGCGGTGGTCGCCGCCGGGCACTCGCTCGCCACGCTCGTGCAGCTCCGCGAGGCGATCGCGCGCGGTCTCTCTTTCGTCACGCACGTGGGCAACGCGAGCGACTGGCCGGGCCGTCCTTTCGACGCCGCCGCGGGCTTCCGGCGCTCCGAGCCGAACGTGGTCGGCGCATTCCTGGTCGAGAAGCGCCTGCGCGGCAGCGTGATCCTGGACGGCCACCACCTGCACCCGGAGCTGGCGCGCGCGCTGGTCGAGCTTCGCGGTCCCGACGCCGTGGTGCTGGTCTCGGACGCGACGCCCGCCGCGGGTCTGCCGCCCGGCCGCTATCGGATCGGCGGGCTCGACGCCGAGATCCGCGCCGAGGGCTACGCGACGACGGGCGAATCGCTCGCCGGGAGCGTCATCGCGCTGGTCGACGCCGTGCGCGCGGCGGTGCGGCTGGCCGGAATTCCGCTCGCCACCGCCGTGAAGATGGCCAGCTCCACCCCGGCCGCGATCCTGGGCCTCGAGGCGAAGAAGGGCAGCCTGCGCGCGGGCTCCGACGCGGATCTGCTCGTGCTCGGACCCGCGTTCGAGGTGAAGGCCGTCTATCACCGCGGGGTTCAAGTAGCCGCCACTGCTGGCCGATCGGGTCGGTGACGCAGGAGGATCGCATGCGCAAGCTCA
>CAZMKX010000345.1:0-4702 GCA_964566375.1 uncultured Myxococcales bacterium | reverse complement strand
CGCGACGGTGCGCGGCTACCACGTGAACCAGATCGTGCGCGACAGCGGTGCGATCGCGTCGCTCGAGCTGCGCGTCCCCCTGCTGCGCGACGCGAACGGCCGCGACCGGCTTCAGCTCGCCCCTTTCGTCGACTGGGGAAAGGGCTGGAACCACGAGCAGACGTTCGGGCTGCGCTGGCTGGCGAGCGTCGGCATCGGCCTGCGCTACGCACTCGGCGATCGCGCCACGTTTGCCGTCTACTGGGGCGGAAGGCTGCGGCACGTCGACGACCAGAACGGCGGCGGGCTGCAGAACTCGGGCGTCTCGGTCGAGATGAACGTCCTGGCGTTCTAGCCGGCGGGCGTCGCCGCGCCGAGCACGCGGTACACGGAGACCGGTTCGCCCTTGCCCTTCAGCGCACGCGGCCCGAGCGGCTCCAGCCGGAACGCGTCGCCGAGCCGACGCGACGTCTCGTCCGACACCAGAATGCGACACGGCGTCGCGTCGAAATCGTGCTCGACGCCGTCGAGGCTCTCGAGGCGCTGCGCGACGACGACCGCATCACCGACGACGGTGTACTTCAGCCGATCGGCGCTGCCCAGGCTTCCGGCGACGACGGCGCCGGTGTTCACGCCGATGCGCATGGCGACGGTCGGCAGGCCGCGCGCCCGGTAGCCGGCATTGATGCGGGCGAGCGTCTCGCTCATGTCCAGCGCGCAGCGCACGGCTCGCTGCGCGTCGGTGACGACCTCCGCCTCGCTCTCGCGCGGGAAGGGCACACCGAAGACCGCCTTGATGCCGTCGCCGAAGTAGTCGTCCACGACGCCGCCGTGCGAGACGATTCCCTCGGCCATCGGCTCCATGAACTCGTTCATCCAGCGCATCAGCGTCTCGGGGTCGAGCCTCTCGGCGTTGGCGGTGTAGCCCTTCATGTCGACGAAGAGCACGGTCGCGACGAGACGCCGCGACGGAGGTCGTCCATCCTCGCCCAGGAAGAGCTCTCGCTGGCGCCAGATCTCGTCCGCCACGTCGCTCGAGACGTGACGCGAGAACAGGCGCATGAGCGTGGCGCGCTGACGGCGCTCCTGGCTCGAGGCCCACGTGACGAACAGGCCGAACGCACCCAGCCAGGCCAGCCCCGGGGCGGCGACCGGCACCCATACACCGGAACGGAACGCGACTGCGCCGAGCGCGAAGATCAGGCTCCCGCTCCCCAGGACGAGCAGGGCCGCCACCAGCGTCCCGCTCGCGCCGAGCCGCGCGAAGGCGCAGCCCAGCGCCGCAGCGAGGATGACGAGCAGCGCCTCCTGCCCGTCGCCGAGGACGCCGAGCGGGGCGGACTCGCCCAGCCCGAATCGGATGAGCTGGCTGGCGAAGTGGCCGTGCAGCTCGACGCCGTGGATGCCCGCGGAGCCGACGCCGTTCCAGCTCTTTCCGACGGTCGAAGCTCGTGCGATCGGCACGTGGAAGAAGTCCGGCAGGCTCTCGGCGGTGACGCCGACGATCACGATGCGGTCGCGAATCCGCGCGGGGTCGACCTCGCCGCGCAGGAGCGGCCCCAGACGGAACGTCTCGAAGCCGCGCGCGGCGTCGCGGAAGTCGACCATGAACTGGTAGCCCGCGTCGTCCTGGCCGACGTAGCCGCCGTCGTTGGCGGAGAAGGGCGGGATCGTGGTCGGTCCGAGCCGCAGCCAGTCCGGGTTCTCGGGCGCGGGCGCGGGAAGCACGCCTTCACCGGCGAGCCAGGCGAGCGCGAGTCGCAACGCGAACGACCAGCCGACGTCGTCCTGCCCGTCGTCGAGGAAGAGCAACCCACGCCGAACGGTGTCGCCGTCCGGAAGCACGTCGTTGAAGCCGAGCCGCTCCGTGCCGCGCAGCGCGGCCGGCCCGGGCACGCGTTGCTCGCGGCGCGTGCCGAACAGGTACACCGCGATGACGCGGTTCTCGCTGCGCAGGAGAGCATCGAGCTCGGCGCTGCCGGGCTCGATCGGGATGTCTCGATGGATGTCGAGCCCGACCACGCGCGCGCCCGCGTCGAGCAGGCGGCGCAGCGCCTGAGCGAGCGTGCGGTCCGAGAGCGGATACTGGCCGAGCTCCGCGATGTCCTGCTCGGTGACCGCGAGAATCGCGACGCGCGGATCCGCTCGCGCCGGGACCGGTTCATAGGACAGGAAGCGATCGTGAAGCATCAGGTCGAAGCGCATGAGCCAACCCTGGTGCTGGGCGCCGATCAGCAGCGCGGAGGCCGCGATTCCGATCGCGACCGCGGCGACGAACGGGTTGCGCAGCCCCGTCACAGCCAGCTCGAGATGAGCAGGTAGGCCGACCAGTATCCGGGGTGCCGCCAGCGGTGGACCTGCATCACCTTCACCTGCGCCTGCTGCAGCGCCCGGGCGCGCGAGACGGCCGGATCGCCGAGCTGCCGGTAGAACTCGGAGAGAAGCGCCGCCGACGCCTCGTCGTTCACCGACCAGAGCGTCGCGACGGCGCTGCGCGCCCCGGAGCGGACCGCGACACCCGCGAGTCCGAGCGCCGCGCGCTCGTCCCCGGCGGCGGTCTCGCACGCGGAAAGCGTGAGGAGCTCGAGCGGCTGCTTCCGGAACCTCGTGACACCGACCAGTGACGCGAGCTCCGCCATCTGCAGCTTCCCGTCCCAGGCGAGCAGAAAGCTCCGTGCCGCGTCGGCCGTGAACTCTCCGTGCGAGGCGATGTGAACGATCCCGAACGGCCGGGTCTGCACCGCGCGCGCGAAGCCCGCGATCGAGAACTGCTCGTCGAGCATGCTCTCGCCCGCGAAGACGGCGCGCACCTGCTCGAGCTCTTCGGGCACGTGCTCGAGCGACGGGAAGCCCTGCACCGGCTGCGAGATGCCAGCGGTGAGGAGCTCGACGTTCGCGCGGTCGATCCGGTGCGGATCGGTGAGCGTGAGCCCGGGCGTGATCGCCAGCGGAATCCGCTCGATCAGGTAGCGACCGGTGTCACGATCGTGAAGCGCGGCGAGCGGGATCGTACGCAGCGGACCGCTCGGCACGACGACGAGCGCGTTCGTGCCCGGTTCGGCCAGGCGGGCTTCGAGCGGCCGGATCAGCCAGTCGTAGAGCTTCTGCGCGTGCGGCAGGAACTGCCGAGTGGTGCGTTTCTCGAGCAGCTGGCGCAGGAGCAGGACCTCGGACGTCAGCTCCTGGCGGCCCACGGGCACGGAGTAGCTCTCGAGCCCGCGCGCGCTTCCGACCACGAGCTCGAGCCGGTCCGGCAACAGGATCGGGTAGACGACCAGCGCGCCCGGGACCGACTCGGGCGCCGCGCGCCGCTCCGACTCCAGGCACTCGTCGCTGAAGTAGTCGCGCAGCTCCGCGGCCTTCTGATCCTCGATCGTGTTGCGAGCCTCCGCAAGCAGAGCCTGGCGCGCTCCTGCGTCCTCGGTGGTCGATGCGCGGTAGAGCAGCAGATCGACCTCCTCGTCGTAGAGCGGCGCGACGTCGCGCGCGAAGGACCGCTCGCCCGCGAGCGGCGCCGTTCCGTCGGCGCGCATTCGCGCGAGCGTCGCTGCCGAGGCGCGATACTCGCGCAGCGCGCCCTCGTCATCGCCCTCGGCTCGGCGAAGCCGCCCGAGCTGCCACTGCCAACGGTAGAGCGCGTCCTTGGCGTTCGCGGACTGCGCCGCGAAGAGCGCGCGGCGAGTCAGGTCGAGCGCCTCGACGCGGCGCTGGCCGCGCTCGTAGACCTGCCCCTGCCAGCCCAGCGCGAACGAACGCAGGCGTTCGTCGCCCGCGGCCCCGGCCGCGGCTTCGGCCGCACGCAACGTGGCGACGGCCTCGGCGCCTGCGGAGGGGTCCGAGGCCTGCGCCTGCGCCAGGCTGCGACCCAGGTGGAGCAGGAGAACGGCCCGTTCGCTGCCGGGCGGCAGCGCTTGCGCCTCGCCGCGCAGCGCAACCAGTCGCGCACGCGCGCCGGCTCCGTCGCCGGCGTCCAATGCGTCGCGAGCGGCATTGGCGGCTGCGCGCAGCGCCAGCCCGGCATTGCCGCTCGCGCGCGCCAGACGTTCGGCTTCGCGGTGCGCTTCGAGCGCGCCCGCGGCGTCGCCCGTGCGGGCGAGCTCGTTTCCGCGCGCGTTCTCGGCCGCGGCCCGGTCGGGCGCCGCCGCCTCGGCTGCGCCGTCCGGGCCGGATTCGCAGCGTGCGGGCTCCGGCGGGGCGGCGGCGAACGTCCCTCCCGCGTGAAGCAACGCGAACGAGATCAACAGGGGGGCGCAACGCCGCACACGCGAAGTGTACCCGAACGCTCCCGGACGCCTCGGCTATGCTGTGGGGCATGACGCCTCCGCGTGTGATCGACGGGCGCGCCCTGCTGGAGCGGATTCCGGTCTTCGCGGGCCTCGCGCGGCGCGATCTGGATCTGCTCCATGGAATCACGGGCACGCGCAAGCTGCGTACGCGCGAGGTGCTCTTCCGCAAGGGCGACGAGGGGGCGACACTCTACGGCGTCATGCGGGGCCGCTTGCGCGTGTTCTCCGGCGCCGACTCCAAAGAGGTCATCTTCAACTTCGTCGATCCGGGCGAGGTCTTCGGCGAGATCGCGTTGCTCGATGCGCAGCCCAGGTCCGCGACCGTCGCGGCGGTCGAGCCCGTCGAGCTCCTCACGCTGCAGCGCAGGGACTTCCTGCCCTTCATCGAGCAGCATCCGAAGGTCGCGATCCAGCTCGCCACCGTGCTCGCGCAGCGC
>CAZMKX010000344.1:0-4704 GCA_964566375.1 uncultured Myxococcales bacterium | reverse complement strand
GACCCGCCTGCGCGCCCTCGAGGATCAGCATCTCGAACAGCCGCCGGTCGTCGTGCAGCGGCACGCCCCACTCCTCGTCGTGGTACGCGACGTAGAGCGGGTCCTCGCCCGCCCAGGGGCAGCGTGCGCTCAATGCGCGAACTCCGCGAAGACCGCCGCGCAGTCGACCCGCGCGCCGATGTGCGCGAGCAGGAGGTACGTGCCCGCGAGCTTGCGGTGCAGGAAGATCAGCTCCGTCGGCGGAGCGTGCAGCCCGCGCCGCGTATACGCCTCGATGCCGAGCTCGCGCACCTCGCGCGCGAGCGGCGACGCGGCGAAGTCGTACGGGCGCCTCGAGCGCAGGGGCTCGGCGACGCGCTCGGAGAGCCGCGCGAAAGCCTCTCGCGCCTCGGGCGTCTCGTCGCCGCGCAGCAGCCCGAGCGCATTCGCGAGCTCCTCCGTCCGCTCCGTGTCCTTTGCGATCGTGGCCGAGATAAGCTGGCAGTAGCGGCCTGCGAAGTGCGGCGAGAAGCTGCGGACCGCGCCGAAGTCGAGCAGCGCCACGCGCTCCTGCTTCGGCTCGAACAGGTAGTTCGCGAAGTTCGGGTCCGTCTGCACGAACTGGAAGCGGAACAGCTCGCGGAAGACCAGGCGCAAGAGCTTCGCGCCCGCCTCGTCGCGGCGGCGCTGCGGATGCTCCGGCGAGCGCAGATCCTCGATCGGCAGCGCGCGCACGCGATCGGACACGAGGACGCGGCGCGTCGAGAGATCCGCGTGGACCCGTGGCACGAGCACGCCGGGGTCGTCGCCCACGAACGCGCGGTACTGCTCCTGGCTGCGCGCCTCGCGGGCGTAGTCCGCCTCGCGGCGCAGCTCCTCTTTCAGCTCGGGAATCACGGCCTCGAGATCGAATCCGGCCGGCAGGAGCCGCAGGCTGCGCAGCAGGAGCGCGAGCGTGTCGACGTCGCCGTCGATGCTGCGCTCCACGCCCGGGTACTGCAGCTTCACCGCCACGTCGCGCCCGTCGCTCGCCGTCGCGGCGTGGACTTGTCCGATCGACGCGGCGGCGAGCGGCTCGAAGTCGAACTCCGCGAAGCGCTTCTTCCAGTCGCGGCCGAGCTCGTGCGCGAGCACCTGCCGGACCTGCGCCTCGGGCATGAAATGGGCGTGGTTCTGGAGCTGCGCGAGCGCCTCCCGCAGCCGCGGAGGCAGCAGGCCCTCGCCTTGCAGCGAAAGGAGCTGGCCGAGCTTCATCGCCGCTCCGCGCAGATCCGCCAGCGTCTCGGTCAGGCGCAACGCGTTCGCGCGGTTCATGAACAGCGAGCCGTCGCGCTCGCCGGCACCCGCCGCGCGGCGCAGCGCCTCGAGCGCGGACTCACCCGCGATGCCCGCGACGAGACCCGCGAGCCTGGCGATGCGCTCGCCGCGGCCTTCCGGCACGCGCGCCGTTCTCTGTCGCGCATCGCGCGTAGGACGCTCCGCCATGCGCCGAGTCTATCCGATCCCCCACGTCCAGGGCGTGACACCGACGAGATATGCGCCGTAGAGCCCCGCGTAGAAGAGCGCAACGAGCGCCGCGAAGAGCGCGACGCCGGCTTCGCCGAAACCCTCGCCGTCGCCGAACGCCGGGCGCGGGCGCACGACGATCGCGCGCTGCACGAGCACCGCGAGCGCGACGCCCGCGAGCGCGTCGACCGCGAAGTGCTGCTTGGTGGTGCAGACCGATGCGGCGATGCAGGCGGTCCACAGGAGCGCCGCAGCGCCGAGTCCACGGCTCACGCGCCACGCCGCCAGCGCGGCGAGCGTGGCGAGAGCGAGGTGCAGCGACGGGAACAGGTTGAGCGGCGGATCGAGCGTGTAGAGCAGGCGCAGGAGCCAGCCCGCGAAGCCCGCATCTGCAAACGAAGCCGGATCGACGCGGAGCCCCGCCGACGTGACCGGGTAGGCGACGAAGATCGCGAGCGAAACGGTGATCGCGATCGCGTACGCCAGAGCGATGCGCCGGAACAGCGACGGCTCGCGCACCGCGAAGATCGGCAGCAGCCCCATCGGCAGGATCGACCAGTAGACGACGACCGAATCGAGCACGAACGGGATCGCGGCGTCGAGCGGCGTCGCGAGCGACCGCGCGTACGCCGGGTCGATGGCGAGCCACCCGACCCCGAAATAGCCGAGGAGGAAGTACGCGATCAGCGCGCCGGAGAGCAGCGCGCGCTCGCGCACGCGACTAGCGTCCCTTGAAGACCGGCGCGCGCTTCTCGAGCAGCGCGGCGACGCCCTCTTTCGAGTCCTCCGTCTCGAACGTGCGCGACTGCGCGTGCGCCTCGCCCTCCGCCGCCGCGACGGGATCCCAGCCGTAGTTCCGGTACAGCGAGCGCTTGGTCCAGCGCACCGCGATCGGCGCGCAGCCGGCGATCTCGCGCGCGAGCTCCTGCGCGCGCGGCACGACGTCCGCCTCGGCGACGGCGTGGTTCACCATGCCGAGCTCCGCGGCCTCTGCACCGCTGACGATGCGCCCGGCGAAGAGCAGCTCCGCCGCGCGCGGCAGACCGACGAGGCGCGGCAGGATGTACGTCGTCGCCATGCCGGGGTGGATGCCCAGCCGGGTGAAGTTCGCGCCGAAGCGTGCGTCGCGATTCGCGACGCGGATGTCACAGACGAGCGCCAGGCCGAAGCCGCCGCCGATGGCGTGTCCCTGCAGCGCGCCGATCACCGGCACCTCGATCTGCAGGATCGACAGGAACGGGCTGTACATCGCGAACGAGCGCTCGTTCGGAAGCAGCTTGCGCGTCGCGCCGCCGTCGCGCTGCGCGCCCGACTTGAAGTCGGCGCCCGCGCAGAAGCTCTTGCCGCGCCCGGTGATGATCACGCAGCGCAGCTCCGGGTCCTCCTTCGCGCGCGCGACCGCGCCGCGCAGACCCTCGAGCACGTCGTCGGTCATGCTGTTGCGGTTCTCGGGCCGGTTCAGCGTGATGGTCGCGACGTAGTCCTTGCTCTCGTAGAGAACCGCGGGCTCGCTCACTTCTTCGCTCCCGCGAGCTCGCTCGCCAGGAACGCGAGCGTGCGCTCGTAGGCGCCCTCTTCGACCGGCGTGATCGCGGCATCGAAGTCGGTGACGCCGATCTCGCGCAGGCGCTTGATCTCGGCGCGCAAGGTCTTCTCGTCACCCGCGAGCGCGATGTCGGCCGGGCCGGCGGCGCCTTCCCGATCGAGCATCGCGCGGTACGACGGCAGCTGGCCGTAGATCACGAGCATCTTGGCGATGCTCTCGCGCGCCTCGGCGGGCTTGCTCGTGAGCACGATCGGGAAGCCCGCGACGACGCGCGGCTCGGGCCGGCCCGCGTCCTTTGCGGCCTCGCGAAGGACCGGGATGATGTGCGCGGCGAGCGTCTTCGGCCCGGTCATCCACGTGATCGTGCCGTCGGCGAGGCGCCCCGTGAGCTTCAGCATCACCGGACCGAGCGCAGCCACCAGGATCGGCACCTTCGTCGCACCGGGAACCTGCAGCTGAGCGGCGACCTTGTACTGCTCGCCGGCGAAGCGCACGCCCTCGCCGCGGCAGAGCGGCGCGAGCACCTCGAGGTACTCTTTCATGTGTCGGGCGGGCTTCGCGTACGAGAAGCCGAGCATGTCCTCGATCACGATCTTGTGCGAGAGCCCGATGCCCAGCGAGAAGCGTCCCTTCGACGCAGCCTGCGTCGTGAGCGCCTGCTGCGCGATCGCGACCGGGTGGCGCGGATAGGTGGGAACGACGGCCGTCCCGAGCGTGATCCGGCTCGTCTCGCGGCCCACGATGCCGAGCGCGTTGATCGCGTCGAGCCCGAAGATGTTCGCCATCCACAGGTTGTCGAAGCCGGCGGCCTCGTAGCGCTTGGCCTGGGCGACGAGCCCGTCGAGCGTTCCATCCGGCCCCTCGGTCGCCCCTACCATCAGCCCGATCCGCATCCCGTCCCCTTCGCGCGAGCCCGCGCCACGTTGGGGGCGATCTTATCCCATGGCGGAGTCCCGCCGGGGGCCGGGTCGAGAGGAAATCCCATCTAGTACCCATTGAATACTGACTTTGGTTCTGACAAGATCCCTGGCCGAGTATGCCGTCGACACCCGAGCCCCTCCCGGTCGGTCCCCTCTTCGATCCCGTCGGTCGCGGGCTCGACGTGATCGGCGACAAGTGGACGCTGGTTCTGGTCCGCCACCTGCTCGGCGGTGCGCGCGGCTTCCAGGAGCTGAAGGGCCGAACGGGAATCGCGCCGCGAATCCTGTCGGCGCGGCTGCGCCAGATGACGGAGCGCGGCCTGATCCGCAGCCAGCCCGAGGGCGGCCGATCGCTCTACGCGCTCACCGATCTGGGCCGGACGCTCGAGCCGATGGTGCGCGAGATCGCGCTCTGGTGGGTGCGCCATTTCATGAGCGAGACGGGCCCCTTCAAGGAGACCACCCCGGCGTCGGTGGTCGAGGCCTTGCCGTTCCTGCTGCGCGAGGACCGGGCGCGCGACGTGCGCATCACCTACGAGCTGCGCCTGACGGGCAAGGGCGGCGGCGTCTGGGTGGTCGAGATCGACGACGGGACCTGCCGCGTGCGCGAGGGCTACGCCCCGCGCGCGCAGGTCCGCTACACCGCGGACGCGCGCGACTGGACGTTGCTCGCGATCGGTCTGATGGACGACCGCGAGGCTTTCACCGAGGGCCGGCTCACCAAGGACGGACAAGGCGGATCGATCGCCTGGT
>CAZMKX010000343.1:0-4704 GCA_964566375.1 uncultured Myxococcales bacterium | reverse complement strand
GCGGCTCCTCCACGTCGGCGCGGCGGTTCACCACGCGCGCCATCACGAAAAGCAGATCCGCGAGCCGGTTCAGATAGCGGATCAGAACCGGCGCGACGCGCTCGTTCGCGGCGAGTGCGATCAGGTCGCGCTCCGCGCGGCGGCAGACCGTGCGACCCAGGTGCAGGAGCGCCGCGGCCTTCGCGCCGCCCGGCAGGATGAAGTTCCGCAGCGGCGTGAGCTCCGTCTCGAGCGCGTCGATCCAGCCCTCGAGCTCCACGACGTCCGCGTCCGAGACGCGCGGCACGCCCTTGCCGCGCTCCTCGCGCTCGTCGGCCTGCGGCGTGGCGAGCTCGCCGCCGAGGTCGAAGAGCGAGGACTGGATCACCCGCAGCTTCGCGAGCAGGTCGTCGTGCGCGAGCTCGCTCACGGCCACGCCGAGCACCGAGTTCAGCTCGTCGACCTCGCCGTACGCGCAAACCCGCGGCGCGCTCTTCGAGACGCGCTCGCCGCCAAAGAGCGAAGTCTCGCCGGTGTCCCCGCCCTTGGTGTAGATCTTCATCGTCGGTCATTCTACTTCACCCGATCCCGGCGACACGGCTGCGGACGGGGGCGGGACAGGCCCGTCGAGCGGGCACTTGTGCGAGGGCTGCGGATGTCCGATGGATACGGGCCAAGATGACTGAAGTCGGACACCAGGCTCCGGTGAATGGAAGCTGTCTCCACTGCGGCTGTCGGCTCGGCTACGCGGCGACGCGCAAGGACGAGACGTGGTTCTGTTGCGGCGCGTGCGCAGGCAGTGATCGCTGCGGCTGCGGCTGCAAGCCCGGGTTCGAGGCGGATCCCGTCGGCGACGTGTTCGTTCCGACCCGCCGCATGTTCGCCTCGCGCGCGCCCGACGGCCTGAAGACGCCCGAGGGCGAGGTCGACCGCCAGCGCGCGTTCCCGTTCTCCGACAAGGCCCGCGGTCGCTGAGGTAGACTCGGCCCGGCGCTGGCGCCGCGGGGAGCACTGGAGATGTCTGGACGGCTCGAAGGCAAGGTCGCGGTGATCACCGGGGGCGCGAGCGGAATGGGCCGCGCCACGGCGCTCCGGTTCCTTGCCGAAGGCGCGCGCGTGGTGGTCGCCGACCTGAACGACGCGGTCGGCAAGGAGTTCCTGGAGTCGGCCACCGATGCCGGTCACAAGTCGAGCTTGCGCTTCGTGCGCACCGACGTGGCCGAGGAGGCCGACGTCGAGGCGATGATCGCGTGCGCGGTCGGAGAGTTCGGCCGCGTCGACATCGTCTTCAACAACGCGGGCATCGGCGGCGCGTTCGGCGCGGTCACCGATCTGCGCGTCGAGGACTGGGACTACACCTTCGCCGTGCTGGTGCGGGGCGTTTTCCTCGGCATCAAGCACGGCGCGCGCGCGATGAAGCGCCAGGGCGACGGCGGCTCGATCATCAACACGGCGTCCGTGGCGGGTCTCTCCGGCGGCTCGGGCCCGCTGTGCTACTCCGCGTGCAAGGCAGCGGTCGTGAACCTGTCGCGCGCCGCGTCGCTCGAGCTCGCGCCCGACCTGATCCGCGTGAACACGATCTGCCCCGGCGGAATCCTGACCCCGCTCGTGCACCGGGGCAGCCCCGACGCCCTGCGACCGCGCCTCCAGGCGCTTCAGCCCTGGCCCGAGGTCGGCCTCGGCGAGCACATCGCCGGCGCGGCGCTCTTCCTCGCGAGCGAGGACGCGCGCTTCGTCACGGGCGAGGCGCTCGTCGTCGACGGCGGCCTCACGGCCGCGGGGCCGAACCTGATCAACCGGCTGCGCGACCCGGCGACGCCGAACGTGATCTCGATGGGGCTCTCGGGCGTCGACAAGGGCTCGACGGGGCAGCCGCCCGTGATCCACGCAAAGTCGAGCTGACTCAGCGGCGGCAAAGCGTTTGACAAGGCCGGGTCGCTTCGGTCGAATACGGCCGGGTCGCGATCACTCGCGAGGGAGTCGGTGACATGTCGCTGTTCACGCTCGAGGGATTTCTCTTCCTTCTTCGCTGGTTCCACTTTCTCGCGGGCATCACGTGGATCGGCATTCTCTACTACTTGAACTTCGTTCAGACTCCCTACTTCGCGACCGACCTGGGCGGCCAGGCGCGAAGCGCCATGATGCGCGGGCTCGTGCCGAACGCGCTCTGGTGGTTCCGCTGGGGGGCGATGTTCACGTTCCTGACCGGCTGGACGATCGTGCTGACGCACATCGCGACCGGGACGGGGTCGATGCCCTACTACGCCATGATCCTGACGGGCGGAACCCTCGGTACCTTCATGTGGTACAACGTGTGGTTCGTGATCATGCCGCGGCAGCGGCTCGCGATCGCGTCGGCGGAAGCGGTCGCCGCGGGAGGTCAGGCGGATCCGGAAGCTGCGAAGCAGGCGCCGTTCGCCGGCCGCGCATCGCGCACGAACACGCTGTTCTCGATCCCGATGCTGTTCTTCATGGGCGCTGCGCGGCACCTGTCGGTGGTCGATTCGGAGGCGCCGAACTATCACGTCTACTTCGCGCTCGTGCTCCTGCTCGCCGCGTTCTTCGAGTGGAACATCTTCAAGGGCACGGCGGCGACGCAGAAGCCGCTCGCGACCGTCTCGGGCACGATCCACGCAGGGCTCGGGCTGACGCTGGTGCTGTTCATCGTGGCGTCGGTGCTGCTGTAGGCGGGAACGACCCGAGATAGGCCGCCAGGTCCGGCACGTCCGGCTTCAGGTACGGCTGAGCCGGCATGAGTGCCGACGGGCGCTTCGGAGTGTATCCGGGCGGGTACTCTGCCCGGAGCACGCGTGCCTCGACGAGCGCGAGCGAGCTCCCCGCGATCGCGGGCCCGATCGTGCCGTCCTTGGTCGGGTCGGGGTTGTGGCAGGCGACGCAATTCGCCACGTAGACCCGTCTGCCGCGCTCGACCGCGGTCTCGTCGCCGGATGGCTTGCAGGCAGAAGAAGCGGAGACCAGGACCACCAGGAGCGCGGCTTCGATTCGCACAGCGGCCGAGCGTAGCGTATTGTGCCCGCCCTATGAACGAGCTCGAAGAGGGAATGCGGGCGCAGCTGGACTTCGGCAAGCTGCGCAAGATTGCCGAGACGGGTCAGGCGGTGCTCCCGGTCGTGCTGCAGCACGCCGATTCGGGCGAGGTGCTCTTCATCGGCTACGCGAACGAGCGGGCCCTCGCCGAGACCCTGCGCCTGCGCCAGGCGGTGCTGTGGTCGACGTCGCGGAACGAGCTCTGGCACAAGGGGGCGACCTCGGGCGACTGGCTCGATCTGGTGGAAGTGCGCGTCAACTGCGAGCAGAACTCACTGCTCTACCGCGTGCGCCCGCGCTCCGGAGTGTGTCACACGAAGGACGCCACCGGCGCGGCGCGCAAGCAGTGCTACTACCGCGTGCTGAAGGATGCGGAGCGACTCGAGCCGATCCACTGACCGAGGCGCAGCCGAGCGGAGTCAATCGCGGCCAGTCGCGAGGCGGCGCGCAGCGAGGCGCAGCCGAGCGGAGTCAATCGGAGAGAAAGCGGACGAGCGAGCGGCGCAGGTGGCGCGGGCTCAGGATCTCCTCGATCGAGCCGACGTCCTTCGCGCGCTCGACGGTGTGGATGGCGTCGAACTCGGCGGCGATCTCGGCCTGCTTCTGCAGGATCACCTCTTCGAGGGTCTGGTCCAGGCGCGCACGCCGCGCGAGCCGCACGGCCGGGTCGGTTGCCGAATCGGCAGCGGCGCGCGCCCGGCTGACGCGCGGGTCGGCGAGCGCGCGCTTGCGCACGTCGCGCGCGAACACGACCGCCGCCGCAGCGGGCCCGCCGATGACCGACGCATAGGATCCCTCGAGGGCGACGGCGCGCATGGCGTCGTTGAGCTCGCGGGAGAACACCACGTACGCGCCGCCGTGGTAACGCGTCACGACCGTGAAGACGATCCGGCCCTTGAAGCGCACGATCGCGCGCGCGATCTCGGCGCCATACTCGAGAATGCCGCGGCGCATCGACTCGGGTGAGCCATCGAACCCCGACAGGTTCGCGAGGATCACGACCGGCCGGTTTCCGCTCGCCGAGTTGATGGCGCGCGCGACCTTCTTCGACGACTGCGGGAACAGCGTCGCCGCGGTCCAGGCGTCCGGCCCGTCGTTCGGGACGTAGCCGACACGCGGGACCTGGCGGCTCTCGATGCCGATCAGCGTGACGGGGTGACCGCCCAGGTGCGCGTCCCACACGATCGCCGTCTCGGCCGCCGCCCAATCGCGCCAGCGCTCGACCCAGCCCGCGTCGTCGTCGATCATGGCGCGCATCAGCGGGCGCATCGCGAAGGGGCGCTTTCGGCCGGGGTTCGCCTCGGACGAGAAGACCTCTCCGATCGAGCCGAAGCCCTCGTCGCCCTCGTACGGCGAGAGCGTGACGTCGCGGTCGATCGGGTCCGAGGTCTCGATGCGGCGGGGGCCGCCCTCGCCCGGGACGACGTAGCTGCACGCGTAGTGCTCGAGCAGGATCGCGTAGGCGTCGGCCAGATCGCGCGCCTGGTGCTGGGCCTCGCCGTTGGGCCCCATGATGCGCTCGTAGCCGCCCATCCCCATCTCGTCCTCGGCCGCGACGCCGCCCGAGAACTCGAGCGCCGCACGTCCGGTCAGGACCATCGACGCGTTCGCGAGCATGATCAGAACGCCGCGCGAGCGCAGACCCATCGTCGCGAGCGCGTCGAAATAGCTCTGCGC
>CAZMKX010000342.1:0-4714 GCA_964566375.1 uncultured Myxococcales bacterium | reverse complement strand
GGTGCTAGCGAACCGCAGGGGGAGAGGCCTTTTGGGGCGCTGATTTAGGCCGCCACCACCAGGCTACAGGTACTTACGAGTGACCGGCACGCCCATCGCAGAAGCCGCGCGCGAGATCGGGGTTCCCCGCTCGACGGTGCGCGAGTGGGCGACGGCCCGTCGCTTCCATCTTCATCGCGACGGCTCGGTCTCGAAGCGCGGGATGGACGAGCTCCGCCAGCTCGCGGAGGAGCGCAACCAGGAGCAGGAGGAGCAGGAAGATAATGGCGATCTCAGGCACCAGCTGCTTCGCGCTCAGATCCGCGAGCGTAAGGCGATCGGCAAGCTGCGCGAGCTCGAGCTCGCGCACGAGTCGGGGCGCTTCGTCGAGCTCGCGCTGGTGCAGCGCGACGGCGCGGACACGGCCGAGCGCGTGATCTCGATCCTGCGCGCGATCCCGCAGCGCACCGCGCTCGCCCTCGAGTGCGCGTGCCAGCGCGCGGCCGTCGTCGAGCTCCGCATCAGCCAGGAGATCGAGCGCGCGATCGCCGAGATGAAGGACTCGACCTACCTGAAGCCGAGGTCGAAGAAGTGAAGACGTCCGCTGCGATGCTGACACGAGGTCCCGTGTCCGAGGCGTTCGGCGCGCGCTGTCGCCCGCGGCCGCACATCACCGTCTCGGAGTGGGCCGACCGGTTCCGCGTCATCCCGCCCGGGACGTCGCCAGAGCCGGGCGCGTGGCGCACCGACCGCGTGCCGTACCTGCGCGAGATCCTCGACGGCTTCTCCGACCCGACGGTCGAGCGCATCTACATCCAGGCGGCGTCGCAGGTCGCGAAGAGCGAACTGCTGCTCTCGGCGATCGGGTACTTCGCGCACCAGGACCCGTCTCCGATCCTGCTCGTGCAGTCGACCGAGGACGCGATGAAGGCGTTCTCGAAGGAGCGCGTCGCGCCGATGTTCGAGGCGAGCCCGGCGCTGCGCGGTCTGCTCTCCGAGGGCCTCCGCGATCCGAGCAACACGGTCATGCTGCGGCAGTTCCCCGGCGGCTTGCTCGCCTGCGCTTGGGCGGGCTCGGCCTCGTCGCTCGCGTCGCGCCCCATCCGCGTCGTGCTCGGTGACGAGCTCGATCGCTGGCCGGACACGACCGGGCGCGACGGCGATCCGTGGGCGCAGGCGGTGCAGCGCACGAGCAACTTCTACAACAGGAAGATCGCGGCGGTCTCGACGCCGACGATCGAGGGGCTCTCCGCGATCGCCCGGCTCTACGAGGACAGCGACCAGCGCCGGTTCTACGTGCCGTGCCCGCGCTGCGGCGCGGTGCAGGTGCTGACCTGGTCAGGGGTCATCTACAAGCGCGAGGATGGCGCGGTCGATCTCGACCAGGTGCACTACCGCTGCGCGCACTGCGCGGGGCGCATCGAGGAGCGCGACCGACCTGCGATGGTCGCGGCGGGCGAGTGGCGCGCCGAGATGCCGGGTCACCGCAACCGAGGCTACCAGGTCTCTGCGCTGTACAGCCCGTGGGTGCCGTGGCGCGAGCTCGCGGCGGAGTGGGTGAAGGCGAACACTGAGAAGGACAAGCGCGGTCTGCAGGCCTTCGTGAACCTGCGCCTCGGTGAGACGTGGACCGAGGACGCCGACCGCATCACGGTCGAGGCGCTCGAGAAGAACCGCGAGGACTACGACGAAGAGGCCGACGTTCCCGAGGGCGTGCTGCTCCTGACCGCCGGCGTCGACGTCCAGGACAACCGCCTGGAGGTCGAGGTCGTAGGGTGGGGCGTCGGGCGCGAGAGCTGGGGCATCGCCTACGAGGTGATCGCCGGCGACACCTCGACGCCAGGCCCGTGGCTCCGCCTCGACGCGCTCCTGGCGAAGGTCTGGAAGCGACCGGACGGGCGCGAGCTCGCGCTCTGGTGCGCGTGCGTCGACTCCGGCGGTCACCGCACCGATGAGGTCTACGAGTTCTGCCGGGCTCGGCTCGCGCGCAACGTCTTCGCGATCAAGGGACGCGCCGGCGCCGGCCTGCCGATCGTCGGCAAGGCGTCGACCTCGAACAAGCTGCGCATCCCGCTGTACCCCGTCGGCGCGGACACCGGGAAGGAGACGCTCTACTCGAGGCTCGCGCTCGCGTCAGCGGGCCCGGGCTACTGCCACTTCCCGATCGGGCGCGGCTACGACGACGCGTTCTTCAAGGGGCTCGTCTCCGAGAAGCGCGTGGTGAAGATCCGCGCAGGCCGGCGCTTCTCGTCGTGGGTGCAGGTGCACGCTCGGAACGAGCCGCTCGACGTGCGCGTCTACGCGACGGCGGCGATGGAGATCATGATGCCCGACTTCACGGCGCTCGCCGCGGCCGAGGAGAAGGCGCGAGGCGCGCCGACCGCAACGAGGTCGACGGCCCAGCAACCGAAGCGGCGCGTCATCTCGAGAGGTGTGCAGTGGTGAAAGAAGGCCGCCCAATCCCAATCCGTTTTCCCGTCGGAGACGAGAAGCGAATCCGCATCTATGCTCTTGAGAAGGAGATAGGGCTGTCGGAAGCGATACGAGATCTGGTGCGCCGAGGGTTTGCCGCGCTTAATCCTCCTCCCCCAATCTCTGAGCCTGCCGCTGTCTCGAAGCGGAGGGTGCTATCTCGCGGTCTGTGAATGTCGTTTTCGTATACGGCGAGACACCGACGGAGACCGTCAATGCGGTATATGGATTCGTCATTGAATGACGATAGAACGCCGTGATTCTGTGCTTTCTCTTGTTGGTGGCTCTCACGCTCACCGAAGCTCAGACACTGCGCGCGAACTATCTCGCGGCACTGAACGCGATCGCGTCGGGAAAGAGCTACACCATTGGATCTCGCACGCTAACGCGCGCGGATGAGCGCTTCATCCGGGACGAGTTCGCCCGATACGACGCGATCGTCGATCAACTCGCGTCGGGCCAGACACCCGGAGGCGTGCGCGCGATCCGCGTCGTGCCGAGGGATCTGTAGAGGTGGACATCATCTCCAGGTTCATTGCGTTCGCGGAGGCGGTCTCCCCGAAGTGGGGGCTCGAGCGCGCGCGTGCGCGCGCGACGACTCAGATCCTGAACAGCGGCTATAGCCAGCACGGCGCGAGCCGATCGAAGAAGGCGATGGCCGGCTGGGTCACGACCTCCGGCGGTCCCGACGCCGACATCGTCGAGAACCTCCCACTGCTCCGCGAGCGATCGCGCGACCTGTGCATGGGCGAGGGGCTCGCGATCGGCGCGCTCAAGACTATCCGCTCCAACGAGGTCGGCGCCGGCCTGCAGCTGAACGCCAGCATCGACTCGCAGCTGCTCGGGCTCACACCGGAGCAGGCGCAGGAGTGGGAGGACAACGTCGAGCGCGAGTTCGCGCTGTGGGCCGGGACGCGCATGTGCGACGCCGCGCGGCGCAGCACGTTCGGCGAGCTCCAGGCGCTGGCCCGGTTCTCTCAGCTGATGAGCGGCGACGTATTCGCGCTGCTCCCGTCTTTGCCGCGCGCGGGCGAGCGATACGACCTGCGCGTTCAGCTCATCGAGGCCGACCGCGTCTCCGATCCGATGGTCAAGCCGGTGGGCCTGGACGTCCTCGGTGGCGTCGAAGTCGGCCAGCATGGCGAGCCGGTCGCCTACTACATCGAGAACCGCCACCCCGGAGACACCACGGTCGGTCACCTTCGAGTGCTCGGCCAGCGTACCTGGACGCGCATCGCAGCGTTCGGACCCGAGACGGGCCAGCCGCTCGTGCTCCACCTCATGGAGTCGGAGCGCCCTGGCCAGCGCCGCGGCGTGCCGCTGCTCGCTCCGGTCATGGAGAAGATGAAGCAGCTATCCCGGTACAGCGACGCCGAGCTCATGGCTGCGGTCGTGTCGGGCTTCTTCACCGCGGCGATCACCACGCCGGCTCCGCAGAACCCGCTCGCTCCTTCCATCCCGACCGCGGACCAGGTCGACACCGGTAACGACGCCGACTACCAGCTGGCGCCCGGCACGCTGCTCGGGCTTGCCCCGGGCGAGTCGCTGACGTCGGTCAACCCCGCGCGCCCGAACGCCGGCTTCGAGCCGTTCGTGATCGCGATGTGCCGCCAGATCGGCGCGGGCCTGGGCATCCCCTACGAACTTCTCGTGAAGCAGTTCACGTCGAGCTACTCCGCAAGCCGCGGCGCGCTGCTCGAGGCGTGGAAGGGCTTCAAGGTCGGGCGCGCCTGGCTCGCGGCCGGATTCTGCCAGCCCGTCTACGAGAAGTGGCTCGAGGAGGCGGTCGCGCGCGGGTACGTCTCCGCTCCCGGCTTCTTCTCCGATCCGATCATCCGCGCGGCCTGGTGCGGAGCCGAGTGGCACGGGCCGACGCAGGGACAGCTTGACCCCCGTGCCGAGGTGGAGGCCGCCGCGACTCGTGTCGCGGAGGGCTTCTCGACTCGTACGCAAGAGACGCGCGAGCTCACCGGCGGGGACTTTTGGAGCAACCACAGGCTGCGCGCGCGGGAGGAGAAGGCTCGGCAACTCGACCTCTTCGCCGGCGCCAAGGCAGAAGGCGAGGCGTCGACCGCGCCGAAGCTCACCCTCACGCCGTCGGACGTCGCATCCATCGCGACCGTCGACGAGGGCCGTGCGTCTGTCGGTCTTCCGCCGGAGGGTGGCGAGGTCGGCGACCGCTACATCACCGAGCACGCCGCCAAGGTCTCCGCGGACGCCGCGCCGGACATTGCTGAGGCCGCCGCTGCGGAGAAGGGCGTCA
>CAZMKX010000341.1:0-4742 GCA_964566375.1 uncultured Myxococcales bacterium | reverse complement strand
TGATCGACGCGCGCGCGACGACCGAGCAGCTCGAGCAGATCGCGAAGCTGATCCCGCCGCACTGGCTCGAGGCCGCCGCGACGGGAAGCCCGGAAGCGTGCGTGAAGAAGATCGAGGGTCAGCTCGCGCTCGGCTGCGACGGAGTGATCCTGCACGGCGCGACGCCGACGGAGCTCGAGCCCGTCCTCGCGGCGTACCGCAAGATGCGGCCGGCCGGGCGCTTCGACCACCTCGCGGCGAACCCCGCGGCCTGAGCGCGAATCATTCGCCGGCCCGCGGCGGGAAGAGGCGGCGGAGCACGGCGTCGGTGGGCAGGCCGATGTAGCGGCGGAAGCGCCAGTGTCGGTAGACGAACTCCGCCGCGAAGAGAAGCGCCATCGCGAGGTAGGCGAGGAAGCCCGCGTAGAACGTCCAGCGCGCGAGATCCCCGTCGACCGCCAGCTTCGCGGCGATCGCGCCGTTCGCGACGAAGAACGCGCACCAGACCGCGGTTACCCGCCGGCAGTAGACGTGCTCCGGCTCCGACAGCGTGCCGGCCTGCTCGAGCGCGAGCGTCTCGATCACCGTCTCGCGCTGGAGGAACGAGAGTGCGAAGGCGACCAGGAGCGCGGCGTTGACGAAGACCGGGGTGAGCAGGAGCGCGAGCGGGTCGTTCCAGACGAGCGACAGCCCGTTCGCGGCCGCGATCCCGAGCGCCACGGGAACCCCGATCCACGCCCAGGCAGCCAGCCGCCGGGGCGCAGAGACGGCGAGGCGCAGTGCGAGCGCCGCGAGCACGCCGAGCGCGATCGCGCGCGGTGAGGCCACGCGGAGCGCGAAGTAGAAGATCAGCGGATAGCCGAGCGCGACGATCGTTTGCAGCAGTCCGGCCAGCGGCTCCTCCCGGTTCGCGGAGCGTCCCACGATACACCCGACGAGCGCGGCTGGTGTATTCTCGGCCGCGTGCGAGTGAGGCGGCGGAGAGGGGCATGAGTCGCCGCGACAGCTGGACGGGCGTGGCGGAGCGCGGCTCGATCGCGTGGCTGCACGCGATCCGCGCGTTCTATCGCGGCTTCGGAAGAGGCGCCTCCGTGGCGCTGCTCACGCCGATCGTCGCGTACTTCTTCCTGACGGGCGGGCACATCCGGCGCGCCTCGCGCGACTACCTGCGCACGCTCTGGGCGACGCCGCGCGGTCGAGAGGCGCTCGGCGAGAAGCCCGGCAACCGCCAGATCTTCGGGCACATTCACGCGTTCGCCGAGAACATTCTCGATCGCATGATCGTGTGGAGCGGCGACGAGAAGCGCATCACGATCGAGAATCACGGGCACGAGCTCGTCGACGCGCTCGTGAAGGAGGGACGCGGCGCGATCCTGCTCAGCTCCCACCTCGGCAGCTTCGACATGCTGCGCCTGCTGTCGGCGAAGAGCGGAATCGTGCTCAACGTGCTGATGTTCACGCGCCACGCCGTGCGCATCAACGCGTTCTTCGAGAAGCTGCAGGCCGGCCGGAACCTGCGCCTGATCCGCTTCGAGCCGGGCTCCCTCGAGGCCGCGTTCGAGATGCGCGCCGCGATCGAGCGCGGCGAGTTCGTCGGCATCCTCGGCGACCGGGTCTGGGAGTCCGAGCTCGATCGCACCCTGCGCGTGCCGTTCCTGGGTCGCGAGGCGCGCTTCCCCCTGGGGCCGTTCCTGCTCCAGGGAGTGCTCGGCTGCCCGATGCTCCACACGATCTGCGTGCGCACGGGACCGGGTCACTACACCGCGACCACCCGGGAGTTCGCGCCCGCGGGCGCAGTTCCGCGGCTCGAGCGCGCGAAGCACGCCGAGCAGCTCGTGGCGAAGAACGCCGCCGCGCTCGAAGAGGGCTGCTATCAGGCTCCCTACCAGTGGTTCAACTTCTTCGAGTTCTGGCGGAGCTGAAGCCGGCGACGCGTTCGACTAGCGACGAGCTGCAGCCGGCGGCAGACCCAGCGTCGCCCTGCCCCACGCCTCGGCGGCGGTGTCGAAGTCGACCATCGCGTGGTGGCTTCCGACGCTCATGTCGCGAAAGAAGCCCTGCAGCGGCTCGCCGTCGTGTGCCGCGCCACCGCCCGCGCCGTCGTAGAGCCGCTGAACCGCCTCGCGGCACTGCCTCACGGCCCACGCCGCCATCATCGTGAGCTCGCTGCGCTTCGTCACGTCGGGCTTCTCGCGCCGTGCGCCGTAGTCGTCGAAGACGTCGGCGATCTGCTCCATCAACGCGTCGGCCGCGCGGATCGCCATGTCGGCCTCGGCGATCCGCATCTGCTGACCGACGCTGTGGGCCTTCTGTCCTCCGGTATACACTTCCGGGCGTACGCGCGTGCGCTCGACGTGCGCGGCGAGCGCGGCCCTCGCGATGCCGAGTACCGGCCCGCAGATGTGGAACGAGAGCCCGGGCGGAACCGGCACCCGGAAGATCGGGCTCGCATGGCGCTCGGCCCAGGGGCCGTTCTCGCCGAAGACCGTCAGGGTCGACATCGCGCGGTGCTCCGGGACGAAGACCTCGTCGAGCACGAGATCCTTGCTGCCGGTGCCGCGCAGGCCGACGACGAACCAGGTGTCGTCGATCGCGTAGTCGCGCGCCGGGGCGACGACGTGGATCGCGCGGGGGAGCGAGCGGTCGTCCCCCGCGACGCGCGCGCCGATCATGTTCCAGCGCGCGTGGTCGCAGCCGCTCGCGAACTTCCAGCGTCCCGAGACGCTCCATCCGCCGGGCACCTTTCGCGCCACGCCCTGCGCGGCGAGCGTTCCCGAGATCACCGTGTCCGGATCGTCCGACGCGACTTCGTCCTGACACGCTTCGGGGAACATCCCGAGCAGCCACGTGTGCGCGGACGTCACGGACAGGACCCACGCCGTCGACGGACACGCCTGCGCGAGCTCGGCGGTGACGCGGTGGACGGTTCGCAGATCGAGCTCGGTTCCGCCGATCCGCGCCGGCCGCGCGATCTCCCAGAAGCCGGCCTCCTTCAGCGCGGCGACGTTCGCGGGGTGCACGTGGCGGCGCGCGATCGTCTCGGCCGCGTTCGCGAGAAGCAGCGGCCGGAGCGCGCGCGCCCGCGCGACGAGCGTTTCGGCCAGCCGGGCGCGCTCGGCCTCGGCGTGTGCAGGCGGCGTACGCGCAGCCGACATCGGACAGCTCCTCCTCGTCGAGCGATCGCGAGCTTAGCGCGAGCGGCCTGTCTCGTGCTGCGCCCCGTCGAGCTCCGCCCCGCACTTGTCGCAGCGCGCCGGGTTGGCTTCGTTCCAGCCCGGAAGACCCTGTGCCCAGCGCCCGCAAGCGGCGCACTTGCGCGCGCGCTTGTGGTCCTTCGCCAGCGTGTATTCGCCGAACGTGCCCTCGCTGCACCACTTGCGGAAGCCCGGCATGAGGACGGTCCGATGGAACTCGTTCTGGACCCAGCGGTCCGACGCGTCGGCATCCATCCAGAGCGTCGAGAACTGATAGCGGCGGCCGGGGCGCGACCAGACGACGGCGTGGAGGCAGCCCTCGACGCCGCGCACCTCCGTCATCGTGCGCTCGAGGTGCTCGCGGAACGCGCGCTCTCCCTCTTCGGTGAACACGAACTCCGCGACGACGAGCAACGGGTTCATTCAGGTCCTTTCGCGAGCGCCATCGCGGCGCGTCGCAGGCTGGCGTCCGGGGGCGACGAGCAGTCGCGTCAGCGGGGATCGCCGACGAGCGAGGAGGTCCTCGAGCGTGTACCGGTCGAGCGTCTTCATGAACTCGCCGAGCGCCTCCGCCAGAACCGGTCGCAGGCCGCAGGCCGGCTCGATGCGACACCCCGCCCCCGACGACTCGAAGCACTCGACCAGCGCCAGCGCGTCCTCCGCGTGCCGGACGACGTCGCCGATCCCGATCTCGTCGGCTCGTCGCGCGAGGCGGATCCCGCCGCCGCGACCCCGGACGGTCTCGAGAAAGCCCGCCTGCCCCAGCTCGTGCACGACCTTCACCAGGTGCGCGTTCGAGATCGCGTAGGCGTTCGAGATCTCTTCGATGGTGGCGCGCTCGTCCGGGCGGAGCGCGAGGAACATGAGCACGCGCAAGCTGTAGTCGGTGTATCGCGAGAGACGCACGCTTCCCCTCGCCTCTAGGCCGCGCCGAAACGCGCCGACACGGCGTCGAACACCGCTTCGAGCTCCGCTTCCGACAGCAGCGACTCCGCGCGCGGAAAGAGCACGCGCTCCTCGAACCGGACGTGCTTCTCGAGCCGCTCGCCGAAGGCGCGGGCGACTTCGCGCGTCCACGCGACCCTCGCCAAGCTCCGCAGCGCGCCGTGGTCGTCGGCGGTTCGGCGCCTGAGCAGCTCCTCGCACCGCGCGGCGAGCACGGGGAGAAGCACGTCCTCCTCGACGCGGAAGTGGGGCTCGAGCTCCGCGTCGAACGCCCGCTGCGCGTCCCGCGCCAGGAGTTCGAGCTCTCCGTCGTCGAGGCTGGCGGCGCGCCGGGCGCGGCGCGCGAGGACCAGCGCGCGGTGGTGGTCGTCCGACAGCGGCAACAGCGCGCGGTGTCGCTTCACGCCGGGAGCCGCTCCGTCGCTGCTCGGTTCCGACCTGCCCGGCGTCCGCTCGACACGCCAAACCTATATCCGTAGTCTATCTTTCGTGCAACGGGACCTTTCCGATCCGATTCAGCTCGCCGAGACGGTGCGACGCGCGTGCCTCGACGCTGCGCTCGAGGCGTACGAGGACGCGACGCTGAGCGGCCTCTGCGCCGACGGCGCGCTCGAGGCGGCCCTC
>CAZMKX010000340.1:0-4747 GCA_964566375.1 uncultured Myxococcales bacterium | reverse complement strand
GTCGCGAGCCCCAGCGCGCAGGGGCAGGCGACGATCAGCACCGACGCGGCGCGCAGCGCCACGTCGAGCAGACTCGCCCCCGCGAGCGCCGCGCCGAGCGCCGTCGCGACCGCGACGGCGAGCACGGCCGGCGCGAAGACGGACGCCACGCGGTCCACCGCGCGCTGCACGCGCGGCCGCTCCGCCTGCGCGCGCTCGAGCAGACCCGCCAGACGCGCGACCGTTCCCGCGGAAGCGGGCGCGGTGACCTCGACCTCGACCTCGCACGCCAGGTTGCGCGTACCGCTCGAGACCGGGTCCCCCTGCCTGCGGGTGACCGGAAGTGACTCGCCGGTGAGAAGCGACTCGTCGAGCTCGGCCACGGACGAGATCAGCCTCCCGTCGGTCGGGAAGGACTGACCGGCGGGGACGACGACGCGATCTCGCGCGACGAGCGACGCGGCATCGACGTCCTCGAGCCCGGAGGGCCCGCGGCGCAGCGCACGGCGCGGTGCGCGCGCGGCGAGGCGCTCCACCGCGCCGGAGGCGCGCGCGCGTGCGCCGCGCTCGAGCGTGCGGCCGAGCAGGATCAGGAAGACGATCATCGAGGCCGAGTCCATGTACACGTCGTGTGTCTCGCCGAGGGTGCCCAGGACGCTCGCCACGAACGCCGTCGAGACGCCGAGCACGACCGGCAGATCGAGCGTCAGCTCGCGCCGCTTTGCGCCGCGGAACGCGCCGCGCCAGAACGGTGCGGCGCACCAGGTCACGGCGGGAACCGAGAGACCCACGGCCAGCCAGCGCAGCGCGCGGCGAACTCCGGGCTCGATCCCGTCGAGCGCGCCGAAGTAGAGCGCGAGCGAGATCACCATCACGTTCCCGGCCAGGAAGGCGGCGACGAGCAGGCGCGCGAGCGTGGCGCGCGCGTCGCGCTCCGCGGGCCGGTCGAGCGCGTCGGGATCGTAGGCGAGGGCCCGATAGCCCAGCGCCTCGACACGGCCGACCAGCGCCGCGTCGTCGGTCTCGCCCGCGTCGAAGCGCACGAGCGCGCGCTGCGTCGCGAAGTTCACGGACGCCGCGCGAACGCCCGGCGACGCCTGCAGCTCGCGCTCGACACGCAGCGCACAGCCCGCGCAGCGCAGGCCCTCGAGGAAGAGGCCCGTCTCGGCGAGCAGCGCACTCACTCCGGCGCGTCCACGACGAAGCTGCGCTCGACCCACACGTCCGCGTTGCCCGCGCGCGCGAGCAGCCGCCAGCGGCCAGGCGCGGGCAGCGGGACGTCGGCGATCCAGCGATCGCCGTCTCGCGACAGGGCGATCTCGGCATCGAGATCCGCGCGCTCCGGGCGCTCGCGTCGCAGTCGAAGCTGCAGGTCCGCAGGCAGCGGAGCATTGCGTGTGGACGGCTCGAGCTCGACGCGGACGCCCGAGTCCACCGCGCTCGCCCGCAGCGACACGTCCCAGCCGCTGGCCCGGCCGTCGGCGCGCACCCTCTCCTCGGCGGCCTGGGCGAGCTTGGCGTTCCACGGGTCCGTGGCCTCGCGCTCGGGCGGCGCGTGGATCGCGATCCACAGAAAGGCGATCGGCCCCGTCAGGCCCAGCAGGAGAGCCGCTGGAATGCCGATCGCCCAGGGCTCGACCCGTCGCTCAGCGTGCACTGCTCTCTCCTCCACTGCCCGGCCGGAATACGAAGGTCGCTTCGCGGCGCACGCGGCGCTCCGGGCGAGCGAGATCCTCGAGCGAGAAGGCGATCGGCTGCGCGAGCACGGCGGTCGACGGCGCCGCGACGAAAACGCGGAGCTCGCGACTGCTCGAGCCCTCGATCGCGACCGCGCCGGCGTTGCCCAGGAGCTCGAATCCCGGCGGCGCCTCGAGCGAGAGGCGGAACTCGTGCGGATTCCGGTCGCGGTTCTCGATCCGCAGCGTGTAGGCGTTTCCCGTTCGCCCGTCCGAGAGGGTTTCGTACAGGTTCGACGCGTTGTGCCCGACGGTCAGCTCGAACGGCAGGCGCTTCGCGAGCGACGTCGCGAACGTGACGCCCACGACGACCAGCAACGCCAGATAGACGAGCACGCGCGGACGCAACGGGCGCGCCCGCCGCTTTCCCTCGAGCGCGACCAGCGAGCGGTAGCCGATCAGCTCGGGCTTGCGATCGAGCTTCGCCATCACGCCGTTGCAGGCATCGATGCACTGCGTGCACGCGATGCACTCGAGCTGGAGGCCGTTGCGGATGTCGATCTGCGTCGGGCAGACGGCGACACAGAGCCCGCAGTCGACGCAGTCGCCGGTGGTCTTGCCCCTCTTTCCGCGCGGCTCGCCGCGCGCGGCGTCGTAGCCGATCACGAGCGTGTCCGAGTCGAACAGGACGCCCTGGAAGCGAGCGTACGGGCACAGGTACTTGCAGAACGTCTGGCGGATGAGCGCGAAGTCGACGTACGAGACGAAGGCGCCGAACGCCAGGAATCCGAGCTGGGCGCGCGTCGCAGTTCCGTGCAGCAGGTCGCTGACGAGGTCGCGTGGCGAGCAGAAGTACGCAACCAGGTGGAAGCCGATCAGGAGTGCGAGCGCGACCCAGACCGCGTGCGTGGCGGCGATCCGCCACCGCGCGACCCGCGCGGGCGGTCGCGTGCCGCGCCAGCCCTGGATGCGCCGCGCGATCCCCGCGAACAGGTCCGAGAAGACCGTCTGCGGACAGGCCCAGCCGCACCACAAGCGCCCGGCCAGCGCGGTGAAGAAGAAGAGCGACAGGGCCAGGCCGACGACGACGAGCCACAGGAAGAAGAGCTCCTGCGGAAAGATCACGAGCCCGAACACGTGGAAGCGGCGGTGCGGAACGTCCAGGCGCAAGAGCGGCTCGCCCGCGATCTCGATCCACGGCAGCAGAAGCATGATCGCGATCAGGACCGCCTCCGCCTGCGTGCGCAGGCGGCGGAACGGGCCGCGAACGGGACGTCCATCGAGCATCGCGCTCTCCTCAGGGCGCCGGCGGCGCCGGAGGCACGTAGTCGGGCGCGCCGAAGCCGGGCTCGGAGGTCTTCGGCAGCGTCTCGAGATACGCGAGCACCTCCCAGATCTTGTCGGCGCCGAGCTGCGGCCCCCACGGAGGCATGCCACCGGGTCGACCCTCGGAGACCGTCGTGAAGAGCTCCGCGTCGGAGGAACCGTACTTCCAGTACGGATCGACGAGCGACGGCCCTACGAGACCGCGGCCGTCGGGCAAGTGACAGGCCACACAGGTGCTCATGAAGATCTTCTGGCCTTCCGCGATCTCGTCGGCGTCTCCGCGCTTCGGGTTCGTGGTCGGGATACTCGCGCGAGCGGCGGCGGTCTGTGACGCTGCCGCGGCGATCTCGGCCTGCCACTGACCGTCCGAAGACCAGTCCGAAATCCCCAGATACCAGATCATGTACAGGATTCCGAAGATCGTGGTCCCGATCCACGACAGGTTGAACCAGAGCGGAATGGCGTTGTCCTCTTCGCCGATCCCGTCGCGCTCGCGCGCGGGTCCGGGAAGTGGAAGCTCCGGGATCTCGATTGGCTGGTCGCTCATCGCGCCTCCTCCCCCAGCCGAACCTGGCGGGCCGGCTCGTTCTTGACCGCGCGTCCGAGCGTCTGCAGGTACGCGATCAGCGCGATCGTCTCGCTCTTCTCCTGCACGGCATCGAGCTCGATGCCGGCCGCGCGCAGGCTCGCGGCTACCGTCGCTTGCTGCGCGCGCGCCGCGGCTTCGGCGCCCGCGACGTCCGCGTCGCTGTACGGCGTGCCGAGCCCGCGCATCACCTCGAGCTTGCGCGAGGCGAGCGACAGATCGAGCTCGCGTTCGGAGAGGAACGCGAATGCGGGCATGTTCGAGCGCGGCTCGATGTCGCGCGGGTTCTTGAAGTGCAGCCAGTGCCAGGAATCCGGGTACTTCCCGCCGACGCGCGCGAGGTCGGGGCCCGTCCTGCGCGACCCCCACAGGAACGGCCGGTCGTAGATGCCCTCGCCCGCGCGCGAGTAGGCTCCGTAGCGGTCGGTCTCGCTCTTGAACGGGCGGACCTGCTGGCTGTGACAGGTATTGCAGCCCTCGCGCACGTACAGGTCACGCCCTTCGAGCTCGAGCGCCGTGTAAGGCTGCAGGCCCGCGACCGGCGCGATCGTTCCCGCCAGGAAGTACGGCGGAATCAGCAGCACCGCGCCGCCGACGGTCACGGACAGGAACGTGAGCACGAAGAACAGAACCGCGTTCAGCTCGAGCTTTCGGTGCCATTGGAACGCCATCTCTCAGCCTCCCACCGCCGGCAGCGGAGCCGGTCGCGGCGCTTGGGCGGCGGGAATCGCCGCGCTGCCCTGGCGGATCGTCTGGATCACGTTCCAGAACATGATCAACACTCCGAGCACGAAGACGCCGCCACCGAGCGCGCGCAGGATGTCGTAGATCCGGATTGCCGCGACCGTTTCGATGAATGTGTAGGTGAGGCTCCCGTCCGGGTTGGTCGCGCGCCACATCAGGCCCTGAGTCACGCCCGAGATCCACATCGGAGTCACGTACAGGACGATCCCCACCGTGGCGATCCAGAAGTGGGTTTCCGCCAGGCGATGACTCCACAGCGTCGTGTGCCAGAGACGCGGAACCAGGTAGTAAAGGGTCGCGAAGCAGGTGAGGGCGACCCACCCGAGCGCTCCCGAGTGCACGTGGCCGATCGTCCAGTTGGTGAAGTGCGAGAGCGCGTTCACCGTCTTGATCGACATCATCGGCCCCTCGAACGTGCTCATGCCGTAGAACGAGA
>CAZMKX010000339.1:0-4763 GCA_964566375.1 uncultured Myxococcales bacterium | reverse complement strand
GCCTGGTCTCGAACAACGCGCTGCCGGGCGATCACCACGCGCGCGTGCTCGAGCGAGCGGGGATCCTCCGCCATCTGGGCAGCGCAGTCTGGTCCGCGAACTTCGGGCGGCGCAAGCCCGATCCGGCGATGATCTTCCACGTCCTCGGCGAGCTCGGTGTGTCGCGTCAGCACGCGATCTTCGTCGGTGACAAGCTGCGCACGGACGTCGCCGCGGCGCGACGCGCGGGAATTCGCTCGGTCTACATCCGCAAGCGCGGGTCGCCCTGGGCGACGCGCGCGGAGCGGCCCGACTTCACGATCGGCGACCTGCGCGCGCTGCCGGCGCTGCTCCGCCAGCTCGGCTAGGGGAGCGCCGCGACCCGCTCGACGAAGTGCCCGCGGATCCGCGCGCCGTCGACGGCCGTCGCGCAGCGCATTGGAAAGGTCCGCTCGGTCGCCTCCACTCGCTCGAGCGTGCGGAAGACGTCGCTTTCGATCGCGGGCTCGATCTCCAGCGCTTCGAACCCGCAGAACGACTCGTCGTAGACACAGGCGAGTGTCAACGGATCGTGCAGGAAGGCGGCGTTGTCCTCGGGCGCGGCGTCGGGCGGGTCGAAGAGCCGCCGCTGCACGGGCGTCCAGATCCGGACCGCGCGCGCGACGGCGCGCAGCAGCTTCGAATCCGCAGCCTCGAGCCGTGCGACGTCCGCCTCGCGAAGCGCGGTGCGCAATGTGACGTCGGCCGTCACGAGCCGGGTAGGGATTCCCGAACGAAGGACGAGCAACGAGGCGTGCGGGTCCGAGCACAGGTTGTAGTCGACCCCGGGCGAGAACACGCGCCCCCGGTAGGCGACTTCGCGCAGGTGGCCGCCCATCACCGTGAGGCGGCCGACCCGCGCGGCGAAATCCGGCTCCTTCGCGAGCGCGACCGCGAGGTTGGTGAGCGGCCCGACCGCGACGATCTCGAGGCCCGGGCGTTCCCGCGAGATCTCGAGCAGCGCGTCGACCGCGTGGAGCGCGTCGATCGGCGGCTCGATCCCCGGCTCGAGGATCCCCTCGCCTTCGTGGCCGAACCAGTTGAAGCCGCCGCCCGCAAGCAGAGGCGCGCGACAGCCCGCGTACACCGGAATCTCCGTGCGGTTCGCGAGCTCGAGAAGCCGGCGCGTCACCTGCGCGCGCAGGCGCGCCTCGCGCCCGACGTTGGTGATGCCCAGGATCTCGAGCTCGGGCGACGCGAGCGCGAGAGCGAGACAGAGCGCGTCGTCGACGTCCGACCCCATGTCGGTGTCGAGCACGATCGCCGTCTTCACCCGACCTCTTCCACGGCAAAGGTGAACGCGCTCGCGCCCACCTGCACGTCGAGCTTTCCGTTCGCGCGAACATCGACGTTGCAGGCGAGCTGGCGACCCGCGATGCGGAGCGACCACGGCGTTCTCGGGCCGCGAACGGCCTCGACGGTGACCGCCGACCCCGCGTCCACGCGCACGGCCCAGGTGTCGGTGCCCGACTCCGCCAACGCGATCCTGCGCGCGTCCTTGCCGAGCGTCACGTTGAAGTGTCCGTCGCGCCGCCCGCTGGCGCTGGCGATCGCCGCGAGGATCCAGGCGACGTCGCGCTCCTCCGACCCGGAGGCGGGCACCGCGGGCCGCGCCGGCAGCATCTCCGCGTCGATGAAGGTCGTGTCGAAGCGTCCGGCGAGGAACTTCTCGTTCTCGAGCACGCGCAGGTGGAACGGGATCGAGGTCTTGATGCCGCGTACCGTGAGCTCGCCGAGCGCGCGCCGCATGCGCTCGATCGCCTCGAAGCGGTCTCGTCCCCAGCTGCAGAGCTTCGCGATCAGCGGATCGTAGTGGACCGTGACGGTGCTTCCCGAGCACACGCCCGCGTCGATGCGCACGCCCGGGCCGCCGGGCGCGTGGAAGCCGACGATCTCGCCGGGCGAGGGCAGGAAGCTCTTGTCCGGGTCCTCGGCGTAGATCCGGCACTCGATCGCCCAGCCGTGGATGCCGACCTCCGATTGCGCGATGCCGATCGACTCTCCCGCAGCGATCCGGATCCCGGCCTTCACGATGTCGACGTTCGTGATCAGCTCGGTGACGGGGTGCTCGACCTGAACCCGCGTGTTCATCTCGAGGAAGTAGAAGGCGTGGTTCTTGTCGACGAGGAACTCCACGGTGCCCGCGCCTTCGTAGGCGACCTCGCGCGCGGCGGCGATCGCGGCGCGGCCCATCTGCTCGCGCAGCGAAGGAGTCATGTGATTCGCCGGCGCCTCTTCGATCACTTTCTGGTGTCGGCGCTGTATGGAGCACTCGCGTTCGAACAGGTGGATCACGTTGCCGTGCGCGTCGCCGAGGATCTGGATCTCGATGTGGCGCGGCTCCTCGACGAACTTCTCGACGTAGATCGCGTCGTTGCCGAAGCTCGACTTCGCCTCGGAGCGGGCGCGCGCGATCGCGGACGCGAGCTGCGCCGGGTCGCCGACGAAGCGCAGCCCTTTCCCGCCGCCGCCCGCCGAGGCCTTGATCATGACCGGGAGACCGATCTTCGTGGCGGCGGCGATCGCCTCGTCGTCGGAGAGCGTCTCCGTCGTGCCCGGGACGATCGGAACCCCCGCGCGAAGCATGCGCTGGCGCGACGCTACCTTGTCACCCATCGCCTCGATCGTCTCGGGCTTCGGGCCGATGAACACGATTCCGGCCGCGCGACACATCTCGGCGAAGGCGGCGTTCTCGGACAGGAAGCCGTAGCCGGGGTGGATGGCCTGGGCGCCGCACGCGCGCGCGATTTCCACGATCCGCCGGCCGTCGAGGTAGCTCTGCGCGGCGGGTGCGGACCCGCACGGCCAGGCCTCGTCGGCGTGGCGGACGTGCAGCGCGTTGCGGTCGACGTCGGAGTAGATCGCGACGGTGCGTATGCCGAGCTCCCGGCACGCGCGCATCACGCGCACCGCGATCTCGCCGCGGTTCGCGATCAGCACCTTTGCGAACGGCGGCACGCGGGCCGGCAGGATCAGTACTCCTTCTGCGCCTGCAAGACGGTGATGGCCGTGAGGTTCACGATGTCGTCCACCGTCGCCGTGCGCTGAAGCGAGTTCACGGGGCTGCGCATGCCCATCAAGATCGGGCCCACGACCGTGGCGCCTCCGATCGTGCCGATCATGCGCGTGGCGATGTGCGCCGCATCGAGGTTCGGGAAGATCAGCACGTTCGCCTCGCCGCGCAGCTCCGAGAAGCCGAAACGGGTGGCGCGCCGTGCCGGGTCGAGCGCGACGTCGGCCTGCATCTCGCCATCGACCACGAGATCCTTCCAGCGCCGCTTCGCAATCTCGACCGCACGCGCGAGCCGGTTCGTGCGCTCGTCGCGCACGCTGCCGAAGTTCGACGATGAGAGCACCGCGACGACCGGATCGAAGCCGAACCAGCGCGCGGTCTCGGCACCGAGGCCCGCGATGTCCGCGAGCTCCTCCGACGAGGGCTCCACGTTCACGGAGCCGTCGGCGAAGAAGAGCACACGCTCCTTCTGGATCACCACGTAGACGCCCGCTGCGGCCTCGTGGCTCTCCGCCAGGCCGACGACCTCGAGCGCCGGCCGGATCGAGTCGGCGTAGGACTTGGTGAGTCCCGCGACCAGCCCGTCCGCGTCGCCCATGCGCACCATCATCACGCCGAAGTAGCTGCGGCGGCCGAGCAGCCGCTCGGCGTCCTGCTCGGTCACGCCCTTGCGCTTGCGCAGGCTGACGAGCTCCTTGCGGTAGTAGACGCGCTTGTCGGAGAGCGCGTGGTCGACGATCGCGACGCCGTCGAGGTCGACGCCCGCCGCCGCCGCCGTCGCGCGGACCTCCCTCTCGTTGCCGAGCAGGATCGGCTCGCAGATGCCTTCCTCGCGCAGGATCTGGACGGCGCGCAGCACCCGCTCCTCGGTCCCCTCGGGAAAGACGATCCGCCGCGGCCCGCTCTTCGCCTTGTTGATCACCGTGCGCATGAACTCGCGCGAGCTGCCCAGATAGCGCTCGAGCCGTTCGCGGTACTCGTCGAGGTCGAGCTGCACGCGCGCGACGCCGGAGTCCATCGCGGCCTTCGCGACGGCCATGGACTCGTAGATCAGCACGCGCGGATCGAAGGGCTTGGGGATGATGTACTTGGGGCCGAATTCGAAGCGCTCGCCCGGGTAGGCGTGGCGCACCTCTTCGGGAAGCCCCTGCTCGCCCATCTTCGCCAGGTCAGCGAGCGCCTTCACGGCGGCGAGCTTCATCTCCAGGTTGATCTTGCGCGCACGCACGTCGAGCGCGCCGCGGAAGATGAACGGGAAGCCGAGCACGTTGTTGACCTGGTTCGGGTAGTCCGAGCGACCCGTCGCCATGATCGCGTCGTCGCGAACCGAGGCGACCTCGCCCGGCGTGATCTCGGGATCGGGGTTCGCCATTGCGAAGATGATCGGGTTCGCCGCCATGCTGCGAACCATGTCCTTGGTCACGAGCCCCGCGGACGCGACGCCGACGAAGGCGTCCGCTCCGCGCATCGCGTCCTCGAGCGTGCGCGCGTCGGTCTTGCGCGCGTATCGGGCCTTGTACTTGTTCATGCCCTCGGTGCGGCCCTCGTAGATCACCCCTTTGCTGTCGGTCATGAGGATGTTCTCGCGCCGCACGCCGAGGTGCAGATACAGATCGGCGCAGGCGATGCCCGCCGCACCCGCCCCCGCGAACACGACCACGGTTTCCTCGATCTTGCGCCGGGTGAGCTCGAGCGCGTTCAGGAACGCGGCGGCCGAGATGATCGCGGTGCC
>CAZMKX010000338.1:0-4764 GCA_964566375.1 uncultured Myxococcales bacterium | reverse complement strand
ACTTCATCCAGACCTTCGGCTGTCAGATGAACGTCAACGACTCCGAGAAGGTCGCCGGTCTCCTCGAGGCGCGCGGGTACGAGCCGGCCAAAGACGCGCGCGAGGCCGACTTCGTGTTCCTCAACACGTGCGCGGTGCGCGAGAAGGCGACCGTGAAGTTCAAGCAGTCGCTCGTGCGCCTCGCGCGCGAGAAGAAGGCGCGACCCGGGCTCCGGATCGGCGTCGGGGGTTGCGTCGCGCAGCTCGAGGGCGAAAAGCTGCTCGACAGCTCGCCAGGGGTGGACGTCCTGGTCGGGACCCACACACTGCGCCACGTGCCCGACCTCATCGAAGTGGCCGGCGCCACCGGGCGCGTCGCGGTCGACCTCGACCGCGCAGCCGACGCCTTCGCGGTGCCCGACTCTGTGACCGCCCACGCGAACCCGGTGCGCGCGTACGTCACCGCGATGGAGGGCTGCAACCTGGTCTGCAGCTTCTGCGTCGTGCCGCGGACGCGCGGGCCCGAGGTCAACCGGCCGCTGCCCGAGATCGTGACGGAGGTCGAAGGCGTCGTGGCCCGAGGCTTCCCGGAGGTCATGCTGCTCGGGCAGACCGTCAACGCCTATCGCCGGGAGGGTCACGACTTCGCCGACCTGCTCGCGCGGGTGGACGCCGTCACCGGCCTCCAGCGCCTGCGCTTCACCACGTCTCACCCGAGCCACGTGACGCCCCGCATGGCCGAGGCCTTCCGGAACCTTCGCCGCGTGTGCCCCTACCTCCACCTGCCCGTGCAGTCGGGGGCGGACCGCGTGCTCGGCTCGATGCGGCGGGGCTACACGCGTGCGGAGTACCTCGACACCGTGGCCCTGCTTCGCGACCGCGTTCCCGACCTCTGCCTGTCGAGCGACGTCATCGTCGGCTACCCGGGCGAGACCGAGGCGGAGTTCGAGGCGACGCTGTCGCTGCTCGAGGCCGTCGGCTTCGACGCGCTCTTCTCGTTCACGTACTCGCCGCGGCCGGGCACGAGCGCCCTCCGCCTGGCGGACGACGTCCCGGAGGAGGTCAAGCGGCACCGCCTCAACGTGCTGAACGGCCACCAGCAGCAGTGGCAGCGTCGCCGCAACGCGGCGCTCGTGGGAACGACGCACGAGGTGCTTGTCGAAGCGATCGACGGCGACGGCCGCGTCTCGGGCCGCACGCCGCACTTCCGCATCGTCCACTTCGACGGCCCGGAGACGCTCGTCGGCCGGACGGTCCCGGTCGAGATCACGCGCACGGGCCCCAACTCGCTGCAAGGCCGCCTCACGCAAGCGATTCATTGACAGTCAGTTCCGAGGTTCCTATATTCGGGACGAGCGGAGGAATGAAGCGGCCGTGGAAATCGAGATGAGCATCCGGGGGCTCCGCGTGGACCCGATCACCAACATGCCGATCATCGTCCTGCGCGAGCGGGACGGCGAGCGCGTGCTCCCGATCTGGGTCGGGGTGTTCGAGGCCAACGCCATCGCGCTGCAGATCGAGAGCGTGCAGACGCCGCGCCCGATGACGCACGACCTGCTGAAGAGCGTGATCGACGAGCTCGGCGGACGGCTGGAGCGCATCGTCGTCTCCGAGCTGAAAGACAACACCTTCTACGCCACGCTTCGCCTCCGCTCGCCAAAGGGCGCGCTCTCCGTCGACGCGCGTCCCTCGGACGCCATCGCACTCGCGTTGCGCTCGGGGGCCCGCATCTTCGTCGAGGAGGCCGTGATCCAGAGCGCGCGCACGCTCGACGACGCCGGCAGCCGCGAGCCCGAGGACATCGGCCGGCTTCAGAAGTGGCTCGAGAACCTCTCCGACGACGATCTCGGAAAGTACAAGATGTAGGGCGGCGCCTCCCGCCGCCTACCGGTGCTTGACCCCACCGCCCGCCCTCTCATAACATCCGCGCACCCTTGTGATCGTCATTGCGATCGCGAACCAGAAAGGCGGCGTCGGCAAGACGACGACCGCCGTCAACCTGTCCGCTGCCCTCGCGATGCGCGGTCGGCGCGTGCTGCTCGTCGATCTCGACCCGCAGTCGAACGCGTCGATGTCGTTCCTCGACGTGCGCTCGGTGGCGAAGTCGATGTACGACGTGTTCACCGGCCAGGCGACGATCGCCGACATCGTCCAGAAGTCGCCCGTTCCCGGGCTCGACGTGGCGCCCGCGCGGATCGCTCTCGCCAAGCTCGAGGGACAGCTCGTCGGCGAGATCGACGCGCACTACCGTCTCAAGGACCGGCTGCAGGCCGTGAGCGACCAGTACGAGTTCGTGGTCGTGGACACGCCGCCGGCACTCGGTCTGATCACAGTCAACGCTCTCGTCGCGGCAACGCACCTCCTGATTCCGGTCCAGTCGAGCTACTTCGCTCTCGAAGGCACCGACGACCTGCTGGAGACCGTGGACCGGATCCGGGCGCGCCCCAACCCGGACCTCAAGCTGCTCGGGGCCGTCATCACCCTCCACGACAAGCGCACCACTCTCGCCCGCGACGTGCACAAGGCGATGAGCGACGTGTTCGGCGGGCGCGTCTTCGTGACCACGATCTCGAAGAGCATCCGCCTCGAGGAAAGCCCGGCGCATCGCGAGTCCATCTTCACGTTCGCCCCCCAGTCGAGTGGCGCCTACGAGTACTACAAGCTCTGCGAGGAGGTCATCGAACGTGTCTAGCACCCGGCGCATCGGCTTGCCCGAGACGATCCGCATGCGACACGAGCCGCACTTCGTGGACCAGCTCGTCCGCCCGAGCGGGGAGACCATCGGTCGCCTGATCCCGATCGAAGACATTGCCCCGAACCCGGACCAGCCCCGCCAGGCGCTCGGCGACCTGGAAGACCTGTCGGCCTCGATCCGCGAGAAAGGCGTGCTCGAGCCCCTGCTCGTTCGCCGTGTCGGGACGAAGTACCAGATCATCGCGGGAGAGCGGCGCTACCGTGCGGCCGTAGAGGCGGGCCTTGGCGAGCTCCCGTGCGTGATCCGAGAGACGTCGGACGCCGAGATGATGGAGCTCGCGCTGATCGAGAACATGCAGCGCAAGGACCTGACGCCTTTCGAAGAGGCGGACGGGTTGCGCGTGCTCGCCGAGACGTATGGTTACACGCACGAGACGATGGCCGAGAAGATCGGGAAGAGCCGCTCGACGATCACCGAGGCACTGTCACTGGCCGCGATGCCCGAGGACGTCCGACAGCTCTGTCGGCGCGCCGACATTCAGTCTAAGTCCGTTCTATTGCAGATAGTTAGACAGGGAACTCCGGAGAAAATGGCTGGGCTCATCGAGCGCCTGGGACGCGAGGGCTCGACGCGAACCGAGGCTCGGCGCCTCACGCAGAAGGCCGACACCCGAAGAGGTCGGGGGCGCCCGCGCCACTACGTCTTCAGCTTCAAGCCCAAGGGCGGGCCCTTCGCCCTCAGCGTCCAGTTCAAGCGCCCCGACGTCGAGCGCGAGGCCGTCATCGAGGCGCTCGAGGCGGTGCTGCGCTCGCTGCGCGAGTCGAAGTAGCCCCGCCTTCCTGACCTCAAGTATTGCTTGAGGCGCAGGGGAGGGTCCCATCGTGAGCGAGGATCGCTGGCGAACGCTGGTCACGGGAGCGTCGAGCGGCATCGGCGCGGAGTACGCGCGCGCGCTGCGCGCCCGCGGCGAGGACGTGGTCCTCGTCGCGCGCCGGAAGGACCGGCTCGAGGCTCTTTCGGCGGAGCTCGGCGGCGGAACGAGCGCCGTCGCGATCGCCTCGGACCTGTCGCGCGAGGGATCGGCGCAGTCGCTCAAGCAGGAGCTCGACGCCCGCGGCCTCGCGATCCACGGCCTCGTCAACAACGCCGGCCTGGGCCTGACCGGTCCGTTCGCCCTGCAGCCGCTCGCGGCGGTGCGCTCGATGCTCGACGTGAACGTGCGGGCGCTCGTCGAGCTGACGCACGCCTTCCTGCCGCCGATGCTGGAGCGCCGCCGCGGGCGCGTGGTGAACGTCGCCTCGAACGCGGCCTTCCAGCCGATCCCGCACCTGGCCGTCTACGCGGCGACGAAGGCCTTCGTGCTCTCGTTCACCGAGGCGCTCGCCGAGGAGGTCGCGGGCAGCGGTGTCCGCGTCCAGGCCCTCTGCCCGGGCATCACGGCCACCGAGTTCCTCGACGTCTCCGAGACGGGACCGAAGCTGCGGGTGAGGCGCCTGCCGATGATGAGCGCGCGCCAGGTGGTCGACGCCTCGCTCGCCGGCCTCGAGCGCGGCCGGCTGCGCGTGGTGGTCGGTCTGTCGAACCGGGTGCTCGGGTTCCTGACGCGCAGGCTCGCCCCCGACGCGCTCGCCCGGCGCGTCGCCGGGGCCCTCTACCACCCGCAAGGGACGCCACCCGTGGGGGATGGGCGAGAGCAGGGACGCGACGCGAGGGGGTGACAGCGCCGGAGGCGGGCTGGTATCATTCGCCGTTCCGCGCCGTCGCGCGCCGTTCCGCGTCACTCACCGAACAAGCGAGCCGCAAGCCGCACGAGCAGGGCGGGACGATCGATGACTGGAAAGGGAAAAGACACGATGGAGGCGGCCCAGAAGGACTCGGCGGAGAAGCCGGCGTTCTCCGAGTACGACTACAGCAATTTCTACTATGGGGCGGGCGACGACCCGCTCAACCTGCTGCGGCCCTACGCCGACTGGTACCGGGAGGCGCGGCCCGCGGGCTACTACCTCTACATGGAGGCGCTCGGCTCGGCCCCCACCACGCACGTCCGCATCAAGAACAACAAGACGGGCGCGTGGCACGACCTCCTCAAC
>CAZMKX010000337.1:0-4791 GCA_964566375.1 uncultured Myxococcales bacterium | reverse complement strand
CGTCGCGGATCGCCTTCACCACGCCGGTCTTCTGGTAGCCGCGCAACTCGCGGCGACACGGGGGTCACCAGAAGCCCCGGTAGAAGACGAGCACGACGAACGCGTGCTTGGCGAGCTCGCCCGCGAGCCAGCCGGCGCGCACGCCGGGAGGCGGATCGAGCTCGGCAGGCGGATCCTCGCGAAGCGCGTCGACGCGCGCGAACGCGAATCCGCCGTCGCCCGCCTGCACGCGCAGCCGCTCGCGCACGCACAGGTCGCCGTCGCAGAGGATCAGCGTCAGGTCGTGCGGCGCGCCGCGCGGGGACCCGGCGCGCTCGGGATCGACGACGCCGCTCACCGAGAACGAACGACCGTGCGCTGCGTTCAGCCACGCCAGCGCGGCGTCGACTTCGGGTCGGAGCGCATCGGGGATCTCGTCGACGATCCGCATTGTGGCACGCAGGGTGTCATATCCCGCAGTTCAGGCCAAGCGCGCGCGGCCGCCGTCTCGCGGCGGCGCGAGCCCGATCCAGCCCAGGACGCCGAGCAGGAGGACGCCCAGCGCGACCGTCAGGCGGATCGACACGAGCGAGAGGAACGGCGCCGTCGCGCGCGCCTCGGTATAGGAGAGCGCCGCGAACTTGTGGCTCACGCCGTCCAGCATCACCGGGTCGGTGAAGATCTCCAGGAAATCGCGCAGCGACCGGTAGCGGACGATCGCCACGCGGTTGATGGCCCTGGCGTCCTCGCCCAGCAGCCGCGCGAGGACGTCGCCGACGTAGATCGGAAAGCACGCGCGCTCGAGCATCAACGGCATGAGCGCGCGGGCGTACGCCGCGTCCTCCTTCTCCGCGTCGGGGCCCGGCTTCATGGCAATGAGATTGGCCATGACGAACTCGCGTCCGTCGTCGCGCGCGATCCACCCCTCGAGGCCTTCGAGCATCTCGGGATGCTCCGTCGCGAGCGAGCTGGTCCGGATCGTCTCGAGGAACGCGTGCCCCTCGGGCTCGGTGAGCGGAGGGCCCGAGCCGCCGTACCAGCCGAAGAACCCTGTGTAGAGCAGCGGCAGAACGCCGACCCAGGCCACGCGCAGAGCTCGCCGTGAGACCAATGCAGACTCCCTCGTGTGAGCGGCCCGCTCTGGCCGCGACCCGTCGAAGCGCTACGCCTCGAGCGTGAAGGTCACTCCCGCGTTCTCGGGAAGCCGCGCGAGCAGCGCATCGCCCATCGCGCTGGCGGGGGTCCAGCAGCCGCCGCCGACGCGGAGCGCGTCGTGCGCCAGGCAGACGGCGCTCTCCCCGAGCATCTTCGAGGTCGATCCGTACCCGGGATCGCGGTCGCCGTGAATCCGGCCGCGCACGGACTTGTTCGGGTCGGTCGGGTGCTCGCCGCGCAGCTCGATGTCGTAGTAGCCGGCCTCGCGCTGCTTCTTCGAAGGGCCGTCCCCCGGCTGCGGCAGGCGGCCGGCGATGCGGCGGCGAATCGCGCCGATGCCCATCGCGCCCATCATCGCGGCCGTGCCCGCGGCGACGGCCGCGGCTTTCGCGAAGCCGAGCGGCCCGGCGCCCGTGAGGATGGCCTCGTCGTAGCGGAAGTCCCTGCCGTAGGCGTAGCCGAGCAGCGCGTTCGAGCGCCGAACCACCTTGGTGTTGATGCCGGCCATCACGAACGGCGCGGTCCATTGCTTGAAGTCGGGGTCCCAGGCGGGAACGTTGCGCTCGGGAGCATCGGGCCCGCTGCGCTCGCCTTTCGGATTCAGCGCGTACGGGTCGTTGATCGCTTGCAGGATGGCCGGGTCGCGCTCGGCCTCCTCCATCATCAGCAGCATGCTGGCCACCGTTCCGCCGCTTGCGCCACCACTGAAGCCGGCCACGCGGTACTGGATGCGCGAGCAGGCGACGCCGTGGCGTGCGCGCATCTCGCGCTGCACGAAGTACGCGCCGAGATCGGACGGGATGCAGTCGAAGCCGCAGTTGAAGACGATGCGCGCGCCGCTCGCGGCCGCTCGATCCTGGTGCAGCTCGATCATGCGTTGCATCCAGTGCACCTCGCCGGTCAGGTCGCAGTAGTCGGTGCCGTTCGCCGCGCACGCGGCCACGAGTTTCGAGCCGTACTTCGCGTACGGGCCGACGCTCGTGCAGACCACCTTCGTACGGCGCGTGAGCGCGTCGAGGAAGGCCGCGTCGTCGCCGTCGCCGACCACGATCGGCAGCGCGCCCGCCGGGACGCCGGTCTCACGCGCGATGTCGTCGCGAACCGCCTCGAGCTTCGCGGCGCTCCGGCCCGCGATCGCCCAGCCGAGCTTCCCGGTCGCGCCGTAGCGGGCGAGCAGGTACTCGGCGGTGAGCTTGCCGGTGAAGCCGCTCGCGCCCCACAGGACGACCTCGAACTCGCGCTGCGTTCCGCTCATCTCTGCTCCTCTCGAGGTCTAGAATCCGAGCCGCCAGCCGGCTCCGTCGCGCACGATCCGGCCCGCGGTCGGCGCCGCGAAGTGCGTGCCGATGACGAGGTACCCGGCCGACGACCAGCGCGCGATCGCCTCACGCCGCGTGTCGCGGCCCTTCTCCTGATCCCAGTCGAAGCTCGAGGCCCACTCGGGCTTCGCGATCTGGGACGGATGGTGCATCATGTCGCCGGTGATCACGGCGTCCTCGCCGGCCGACGAGATGCGCACGCTGACGTGGCCCGGTGTATGGCCGTGCGTCGGCTCGAGCCAGACCTCGCTCGTCAGCTTGTGGTCGGCCTCGACCAGATCGGCGAGGCCGGCGTCGAAGACCGGCTTAACGGAGTCGCTCATGATCGGCTCGTCGGGGTGCTCCGGCTCCTGGCGCCAGTAGTCCCACTCCGTGCGGCCGATCAGGTAACGGGCGTTCGGAAACGTCGGCACCCAGCGGCCGTTCACGAGCATCGTGTTCCAGCCCACGTGGTCGACGTGCAGGTGCGTACACACGACCGTGTCGACCGACTCTCGCGGGTGGCCGGCGTCGGCGAGCTGCTGCAGGAACGGGCCGCTGCGCATGTGGCAGTCCGGGATCGCTCGCTTCTTGTCGTTCCCGAAGCAGGTGTCGACCACGATCCGCCGGCCCTGCGACTCGACGACCAGCGCGTGGAAGCTCACCCGGATCATTCCGTCCGGGGTCACGAAGTTCGGCGCGAGCCAGGGGATCTTGGCCAGCGCCTCGGGCGCGGCCTCCGGGAGGATGAAGGGGCCCGGGAGCGGGAGCTCCACCTCGACCACACGCGTGACCGTCACGTTCCCGATCTTCCAGTTCACCGCGGCCTCCCGGGCTCGAATGCGCCCATGGTACCGCGCGCGGTGCGAAAGAGGTCCCGCCCGCTCGAGGGCTCTCGAGCGGGCGGGATCCGACTAGAACGTGATCTCCTGGTAGAGCCAGCGACCGTTCACGGTCCGCAGATCGTCCAGGCTCGACCGGACCTTCTGCCACTCGCTGTCCGCCGCGAGCTTCTCCTGCGCGGACACGTACGACGCCACGTCGGCGTACTCGATCCCGACGACGACGTCGCCGGAATTCGCGCCTGCAAGGTCGGCCTGCCACAATCGCGTCCTGCCCCCAGCCTTGAGACGCTCGGTGATCGGGCCTGCACTGGCCACGGCCTTCCGATATTCCTCGAGCTTGCCTGGCTTGATCGCGACGCCGGTGATCACCATCGTCGGGCCCGCGCTCGCCGTGCTCGGCGTCGGCGAGATGTCGCGCCAGACCGCGTTGCTGACGACCGTGCGGATTCCCGCGAGGCCCGCCTGGACCTTCTGCCACTCGGCGTCCGCCTGCATCTTGCCCGAGTCGGCCGCCCACGATGCTGCATCGGGATACTCGAGGCCGACGAGGACCGTGCCCGCGTCGGCGCCGCCCGCGGTGACGTTCCACACGCGCATCGTCCCCTTGCTCCCGAGCCGCGTCTGGATCGCGCGAATCTTCTTCAGCTCCTGGCGGTACTGATCGAGTTTGCCCGGAGTGACTTTCACGGTCACGGCCTGGATCACGGGCTCGGCTGAAGACGCTCCCGGCACGCCGATTGCGCCGAAGCTGAGTGCAAGTGCGATGATCGCAGCGCTGCGAATCATGTTTCCATCCTTGGTCGGAAATTCGACCAAGACCGACTCTACGCGATCGGTTGCGGTCGCCGGTGAGTTTTTCGGCGAGATTCTCGCGCTCGACCTCAGCGAGTGGGGGTCTCCGCGCTCAGGAAGCGCTCCGTCGCGCACAGGATCGCGCGCGCGCGCTCGACGGGATCAGGATGGCGCTCGCGATAGCGCTGCGAGCGAACCTCCAGACTGAGGGGAACGTCCTCGGGCAATGCGCGCAGAAGCTCGCGCAGGGGCAATTCGCCCTCGCCCGGAGCGAGGCGGCCGTCCATCGCGTCCGCGAGGTACGCGCGAAAGTCGGGCGCCTGCAGCGCTGCGGGCCCATCACACAGCTGAGCGTAGGGCAGGCGCGCGCGCGGGATGCGACCGACCTCCTCGGGGAGCGCGCCACAGCGCGCGAGGTGCAGCGCGTCGACCAGAACGCCGCCGGCGGCGTGACCCACTGCGGTGACGATCTCGAGCGCCTGCGCGAGCGTCCGCACCTGCGCGATCATCAGGAACTCCAGGACCGCGCGCATGCCTGCGCGCTGCGCGCGCTCGCAGAGCTCGGCGAACTGGTGCTTCGTGTCCGCCGGGTCCGGATTGGCGCTCACGATCAGCACGTTGCGCGCGCCGAGCTCGCCGCCGATCTCGATCAGGCGGAGCGCATCGCCCGCCACACGACGGCCCGGCTGGATCCACACGACCTCGATGTCGAGCGGAATCAC
>CAZMKX010000336.1:0-4795 GCA_964566375.1 uncultured Myxococcales bacterium | reverse complement strand
GAGGCCGAGACGGGCCGCAAGATCGCAGACGTCTGCCGGAAGCACGGGATCAGCGAGCAGACGTATCACCGGTGGAAGCAGAAGTACGGTGGGCTGCAGGTCAGCGAGGCGCGGCGACTGAAGCAGCTCGAGGACGAGAACCGGCGGCTGAAGAAGCTGGTCGCGGATCTGTCGCTCGACAAGGAAGCGCTGCAGGACGTGTTGTCCCGAAAGTGGTGGAGCCCGCGGCGAGGCGAGAAGTGGTGGCGTATGTCGGCCAACGCTTCGGGATGAGCCGAAGCCGCGCTTGCGGGCTGATCCGAATGCATCGATCGACGTGCCGCTATCGGAGCCGACGACCGGACGACCGCGAGCTGCGCAAGCGGATGCTCGAGCACGCCGCGGCGCGGCCGCGCTTCGGCTATCGACGCATCCAGGTGTTGCTTCGACGCGAGGGAGAGCTCGTGAACCATAAGCGCGTGTATCGACTGTATCGGGACCTCGGGTTGCTCGTCCGTCGGAAACGTCGGAAGCGGGTTCTACCGCTCCTGCGTCAGCCGAAGCCTGCACCCGAAGCGCCGAACGAACGCTGGTCGATGGACTTCACGTCGGACACGCTGGCGGATGCCCGGCCGTTCCGAACGCTGAATCTGGTCGACGACTTCAGCCGCGAGTGTGTCGCGATCGAAGTCGCGCGCTCGATTCCCGGCGAGCGCGTGGCGCGCGTGCTCGACCGGCTCGCGGCCCAGCGCGGCTTGCCTCGAACGATCGTCGTCGACAACGGGCCGGAGTTCGCGGGACGAGCTCTCGACCAGTGGGCGTTCGACCGCGGTATCACGCTGCACTTCATCGAGCCGGGCAAGCCTTGGCAGAACGGCTTGAACGAATCGTTCAACGGGAAGCTGCGCGACGAGTGCCTGAGCATGCACTGGTTCAAGAACCGGATCGATGCGAGGATCGTGATCGAGGACTGGCGCCGGGAGTACAACGCGGTCAGGCCGCATTCGAGCCTGAACAACCTGACGCCGACGGAGTTCGCGAAGAGAACGTCAACAAGGAGCCCGGAGCAAGCCGTTTTCTAGGAATCCGTGGTCCGGGGAACCCATGCAGGTCACCAACTCCTTCGATTCAACCTGCTGGCTTCGATGAGCTGCATTATGCCGGTGCCGACTCACCAACACTATTCGACTGCTCAAACTGGGCGACTTCTTACACCTGGAACACGCCTCCGAACCTCGTCTCGGGGTTGTTCATCGCAAAGGTGTCGCGAACGGACAACTCCAGTTGGGCGACGAGGATTCCATTCGTCGTCAGGGATGACGCGCGCCACTCAGACATTCTGTTGCAAACTTCGGATACGACGTGGCAAGCGTACAACGCGAGTCCGCTCTACCATATTTCTGGTACTACGGCCGTCGTCGAGGGGCACAGTCTCTATGACTATCCGACGTTCGCGTCCGGCGCGACGAACCCGCGCGCGTACAAGGTCTCGTACAACCGGTCCCATCGCGAACGCCATTCTGGCGTCGTGCTGAGCAACCTGGAGTTCTTGCTCTACTCCTACGAGTACCCGTTCATTCGATTCCTCGAGAGCCAAGGCTTTGACGTCGCATACACGACGGGGCGAGACAGTGATGCTCGCGGAAGCCTCATACGCAATCACCGTGTGTTCGCGACGGTGGGGCACGACGAGTACTGGTCGGGCAACCAGAGAGCGAACATCGAGGCCGCTCGCGACGCAGGGGTGAACCTCGCGTTCTTCAGTGGGAACAGTGCTTACTGGAAAGTGCGCTGGGAGGATGCCTTTCACACTCTCGTCTGCTTCAAGGAGCCGGCATGGGGCGGCTATGCACCGAAGCTGGACCCGTTGGCTGGCGTGACGACGAGCCTCTTTCGGGATCCTCGGTTCGGTCCCCCGTTCGACGGATACCGACCGGAGAACGCCCTTCTCGGGCAACTCACGTCCATTCCCAGTGGGATGAAGGCGCAGTTGTCGGTTACGGAGGAGGAAGGGAAGCTGCGCTTCTGGCGCGATACGCCGCTGGCGACGGAGATCGCGGTGGGTCAGTCGATGGTCGTGGGCAAGAACGGGGTGCCCATGATCGGCTATGAGATGGATGCAGACGTCGACAACGGGTTCAGACCTGTCGGTCTCTTCCACCTTTCGACTTCGGTCGTCGACTCGTCGACCAACGCGGAAGGGTATGGCGGCGTCCCTGGCATTCCCGTTTCGAGCTTCGAGAGCGGGTGGACGTCAGCACTTCACAGTCTTGCACTCTACCGGGCGCCGAGCGGTGCCCTCGTATTCAGTGCGGGAACGATGCAGCTGGCGTTCGGGCTGGCCTACTACAACGGATGCTCAGGTGGTGGCTGCCCGAACGGCGCCAATGGAGAGGACACTTCGCTTCGTCAGGCGATTGTGAATCTGTTCGCCGACATGGACGTCCAGCCGACCTCTCTCCAATCGGACCTGCAAACCGCAACGAAGTCGACCGACAGTGTTCTCCCCACGGTGGTGATCAGATCGCCGACGACGCCCGCTAGCGCGGAGATTGGCGATACCGTGCTCGTCGCGGGAACAGCGTCCGATCTCGGCGGAGCGGTAGCGGGGGTCGAGGTGTCGACCGACGGCGGCGTCACGTGGCGCCCGGCGGCTGGGCGAACTGCATGGAGCTACCGCTTCTCCGCGTGTTCTCTGGGGACACGGAGCATTCTTGCGCGAGCAGTCGATGATTCGGGAAACCTCGGGCCGAGCTCGAATCCGACGGATATTCAGGTCGTCTCGACCGGCGCTCAAAACTTCGTGCGCAACGGTCAGTTCGACTGCGGATTCGATGACGTAAGTGATGTTCGCGGTCAAGGGTTCTTCAGCTCGGTCGGGCAGCGCGGCAGCGGGTGGTTTCACTGGTCGAACTCGGCAACACCGCTGAAGCTCGGGAATGCCGGACTGATTGCGGGCGTCAATCTTCAGCGGATTTGGGCCGCTGGAGTCGGGGACGGAGTCGGCCAAAATCTGACCCTCGAGGCCGGAAGGCAGTACACGCTCCAAGCACGCGTCCTCGTTGAAGCCTGTCCGCCCGGGGTGGCTGCGCCTTGCTCGGCCGCTCGAGCGAGGCTTTCGATTGGTGCCCTGGGAGCCGCGAACGATGTCGCGGCAGTCACGAGCTTCAACAACCGCTGGGAGACCCTCCGAGTCGACTACACGCCGACTCAGCCCGGGGTCACGTTCGTGCTCTATAGCGACCTGCCGAACTCTGTGTTCAAGGTCGACGACGTATGGATTGTCGCGAACTGAGCTGCCGCCAACGGATCACTGCGTACCGTCCTCGTCGAACTCCATTCGCGGCATGCTCTCGCGCGGTAGCTGTCGAATCGCGCGGACCCTTTCGAACGGCAATCCGGCTCGCCGTCTCTTCCCCAGATGGGCGAGCGCGAAAATGCTGCTCGACGTGTCCGGGCACTTCATGCCCGAGGAGTCAGGCGGCTACGCAAACGCGCTCGCGGCCCCTGAAGCGGCCCCCCGGCGGCCCCTCTCTATCAACGACACTCGCGCCCGACCGCACGTCCGTGTGGAAAAGCGTGCGCCCACGCGCTCTTCCCTGGTGGCGCAGCCCGGGATCGAACCGGGGACACGCGGATTTTCAGTCCGCTGCTCTACCAGCTGAGCTACCGCGCCGACGGGCGCGCAGTATGGCCTAGCCGGGCTCGATCCGCACGCTCTCGATGACGACGTTCTCGAGCGGGCGGTCGCGGGAATCGCGGGGGGTGGCGGAGATGCGGTCGACGACGTCCTGGCCCGAGATCAGCTCGCCGAAGACCGAGTACTGGCCGTCGAGCTGGGGGCGCCAGGACTCCGAGCCGGTGGTCATGATGAAGAACTGCGAGCCGGCGGTGTCGGGCTCGGACTGGCGGCCCATCGAGACGATGCCGGGGCGGTGGGGGACGTCGTTGAACTCGGCGGCGATGAAGTAGCCGGGCGTGCCGGTGCCGTCGTTTCGCGGGTCGGCGTCCTTCGAGAGCGGGTCGCCGCCCTGGATCATGAAGCCGGGGATCACGCGGTGGAAGGTGGTGCCGTCGTAGAAGTGCGTCGCGGCGAGCGCCTTGAAATTGGCGACGTGGCGCGGCGCCTTGTCGGCGAGCAGCGCGAAGCGGATCTCGCCGAAGCCGCGCACGCTCAGAACGGCGATCTCGCGCGCGGCCGGCGCGGGCTTGCAGGCGGGCAACGCGACGCACGCGACCAGGGCCAGAGCGGCGACGAAGCGGAAGCCAGGCACGGCGGCGCACGCTAGCACGCGCGCGAGATCGCGTGTACGGTCGCCGACCATGCTCATGAGCCATCGCGCCGCACGTTGGGTCCTCTGCGTCACCGTTCTTCTTTCGCTGCCGATCCCGCTGACGTGCGCGCACGCGGTCGAGCCGGGCCCCGCGTGGGGCAAGCGCGGCATGGTGGTGACGTCGGTCGGACCGGCGGCCGCGGCGGGGCGCGAGATCCTCGGGCGCGGCGGGAACGCGGTCGACGCGGCGATCGCGACCGCGTTCGCGGCGGGCGTCGCGCACCAGTACAGCTCCGGCATCGGCGGCGGCGGCTTCGCGATGATCTACACGGCGGAGTCGGGCGAGATCACCGCGCTCGACGCGCGCGAGACGGCGCCCGCCGCGGCGAGCGAGCTCGCCTACCTCGACAACCAGGGCAAGCCGCTGCAGGGCGCGACGCTCGCGGGGCCGAAGGCCGTCGCGGTGCCCGGTCTCGTGCAGGGGCTCTACGAGATGCACCAGCGCTACGGCTCGATGGAGTGGAAGGAGCTGGTGAAGCCGG
>CAZMKX010000335.1:0-4799 GCA_964566375.1 uncultured Myxococcales bacterium | reverse complement strand
TCGACCCAGCCCGGCTCGGGGTAGTGCTGCTTGAACTCGTGACCCTGGCTGGCGACCGGATTTCCCGCGGCGTCGAAGACGATCGCGCGCGAGCTCGTCGTGCCCTGGTCGAGCGCGAGGACGTACATGGACATGCCGCACAAGTAGCGCGAACCGGTATGATCGCGCCATGGTCGAGGCGTTCGACGTTCTGATCCGCGGGGCGATGCTCTTCGACGGTACCGGCGCGTCGCCGCGCGGTACGGACGTCGGCCTGCGCGGCGATCGGATCGCGCGGGTGGGCGGGCTCGGCGACGCGCGCGCGGGGCTCGAGATCGACGCGTCGGGCCTCGCGCTCGCGCCCGGCTTCATCGACGTGCATACCCACGACGACTTCGCGCTCGTCGTCCGGCCGGAGATGGACTTCAAGATCCTCGGCGGCGTCACTACCGTGGTGGTCGGGAACTGCGGCTTCGGCGCCGCGCCCTGGCCGATGGCCGCCAAGGCGACCGCGCTGATCGGGAGCGCGGTGCTCCCGGAGTGGGACGGATACGCGGGCTACCTGGCGCTGCTCGAGCGCGCGCCCGCGAGCACGAACGCGGCCGTGCTGATCGGCCACGGCACCGTGCGCCGCGCGGTGATGGCGAACGCCTCGCGCGCGCCGAGCGCCGCCGAGCTCGACGCGATGAGGGCGATCGTGCGCGAGGGCCTGGATGCGGGCGCGGTCGGGATCTCGACCGGACTCGTCTACGAGCCGGGTGCGCACGCGCAGATCGACGAGCTCGCCGCCCTTGCCGCCGAGATGGCCGGAACCGGCGCGCTCTACGCCACGCACATGCGCAACGAGGGCACGGGCCTGCTGGACTCGGTGCGCGAGGCGATCGATATCGGCCGCCGGGCGGGCGTGCCCGTGCAGATCTCACACCACAAAGCGTCGGGCCGCGACGCCTGGGGCCTCGTGACGGAGTCGCTCCGGCTGATCGAGCGCGCGCAGGTCGACGGGATGGACGTACACGCCGATCAGTACCCCTACACCGCCGGGAGTACGTTCCTCGACGCCGTGCTGCGAAACGGCCTGTTTCTCGAGGGCGAGAGCCGCGGCCTCGGACGCGTCGAGGCGAGCGACGTCGCGATCGCCGGCGCACCGGGTCACCGCGAGTGGGAGGGCCGCACGATCCTCCAGCTCGCCGAGGCGCTCGGAAAGGACCCGCGCGCGGCCGCGGAGCAGATCGCGGCACAAGCGCCGGGAGCGAGCGTCGTCATGCACACCATGACGGAGGAGGACGTGCGCACGGTGATGCGCCACCCGAGCACGATGATCGGCTCGGACGGCGTGCCGACGCTCCCTGGAAAGCCCCACCCGCGCCTGTGGGGGACGTTCGCTCGCGTGCTCGGCCGCTACGCGCGCGACCTCCGCCTGTTCCCGCTCGAGGAGGCCGTGCGGCGCATGACCGGATTCCCGGCGCGGAAGTTCGGCCTGCACGACCGCGGCACGATCGCCGAGGACAAGGCCGCCGATCTCGTCATCTTCGACCCCGCAACGATCGCCGACGTCGGCACGTACGAGGATCCGAACCACCCGCCCGATGGAATCCGCCACGTCTTCGTGAACGGAACGCGGGTCGTGCGCGACGGCGTGCACACCGGTGCGCGGCCGGGCCGGCCGCTCCGCCGCGCGGGCGCGAGGACGTGAAGCTCGCCCCGGCGCAGATCGCGGCGTTCCGCGAGCGCGGCTTCTTCAATCTGGGCCGCGTGTTCCCGGCCGACGCCCTCGCCGAGATCCGCGCCGCCTACGATCGCGCGCTTCGCGATCCGATGCGCATCGGCGAGCGCGGCAAGTCGAAGTTCGAGTACGGCCCCCTGCTTCAGCTACGCGATCCGGTGTTGCGCCGCTACGCGACGTCGGCGGAGCTCGTCGAGCCGCTTCTCGAGCTGCTCGGCCCCGACGTTCGGCTCTACTGGGACCAGGCCGTCTCCAAGCCCCCGGGCACCGGTTCGGAAACGCCGTGGCATCAGGACAACGGCTACGGGGCCGTCGTGCCTGCCGAGTACGTCACCACCACGCTCGCGCTCGACGCCATGACGCTCGAGAACGGCTGCCTGTGGATCCAGCCGGGCAGCCACCGCGGCGGTCCGAAGCCGCACCGCGACACGGGCGGCTTCTTCCAGATCGGCTACGAGGGCGACGAGAAGGGCGAGCCGCTCGTGCTCGAAGCCGGCGAGGTCGGCGTGTTCTCGTCGCTCACGATGCACCGCGCCGGACCGAATCCGAGCGCGGGTCCGCGCCGATCCTGGGTCATCCAGTTCATCCCCGCGCACGCGTACCACGGCGAGACGCAGCGCCCGTTCGACGACCGCCTGTGGGTCGCGAAAGACGGCCGCGTGCTCGACGTGCCGTTCTCCGAACGGCCGTTCGACCTCGCGGCGCTCGCGCCTACGGACAGCTCGCGTTGACCGCCGCGTCGTCGAACAGGTCGCAGTCGATCGAGAGCGCGTCGTAGTCGTTGAGGGCCGTGCAGAAGCGACAACGCGCGGAGGTGTTCGCGCAGGTCGCTAGCGCGGTCGCATCGGACTCGTCACAGCCGGGGAACGCGCTCGCCAGATCGGTCACGTCGCGGCAGGTCTTCGTCGCGGCGTTCTCCACGGCGTTCTCCTTGCTCTGGATCGCATTCGACGGGTCGTCGCCCAGGTAGTCGACCAGGCCGTCCGCCAGCTCCTGCGAGGAGCGCGGCGGAAGCGTGCTCGCCTTGCCCGCGATCAGCTTCTTCTTGTAGTTCACCGACTTCGAGAACAGCGTGTCGACCACGGCGTTGGTGCGCTTGGCGAGCTCCGCCTGGCACTTCGCACCGACCGAGTCGCTCGCGGCCGGAATCACCGCGGCGTCGAGGTTCGCGCCGAACAGGTCGCCGAAGAGTCCGACGCCCTGCGAGAGCGCGGCCGCGCTGATCGCGTCGGCGCCGTCGAAGCCGAACGCGGGTGCGTCCTCGAGCGACTCGCAGTCGGCGTTCGCCGCGTCGTCGAGCTTCGTCACCGACTTCGCGGTCTTGCCCGACACGTCGTTCGTCAGGCACGCCTGCGCGGTCGCAGGATCGCCGAGCTTGTCCGCCTCCCCCTTCGCCGCGTACTTCAGGCACGAGAGGTTCGTCTTGTTCTGCAGCTTCAGCAGCGCGGCGCCCTTCGCGTTCATGTTGTTCACGCACTTCTGCTGTCGCGCGTCGAGCTGACAGACGATCCCGTCCGAGTTCGCCTGCGACGGATTGGGCTTGCCGCGGTGGTTGTCGTTCTCGTCGCGCACGCTGTCGCCGTCCTGATCGCCCTTGATCGGGGTGAAGCGCGCGAAGTAGCGGATGTGGCCGCGCAGCTCGGCCGAGGCGTCATCGCACTTCTGTGTGAAGTCCGCCGAGAACGCGATCAGCTCGCCGCTCAGGCCGTATTCGGCCTCGTTGACCTCGAAGCTGCCCTTGACGGTGTCGCAGGAGCGCCCGTCGCCGGCCACGTCGAGGCCCGGGTCCTTCGACTTGTTGAACGGGTAGAGCGTCGCGCCGTCGTACTTGCCGGGCTCGAGCGGAGCGTTGTCCGGTGCGCTGAAGTCGAGGAACCAGTCCTCGTCGCCGTCGACGGAGAAGCTCACGCCGCCCTGCACGTTGCGAAGCCCGAGCAGGTCGGCGTTCTCCGGGTAGTAGCGGCGCCGGTCGCCCTCGCTGATGACGTCCTTCTCGTCGCCGTCGATCACCAGGAAGGTCGCCTGCAGGCACGGGTCGCAGTCGTTGCCGATTCCGTCGCCGTCGGTGTCTTCCTGATCGGGGTTGTCGAGCCCGGGGCAGTTGTCCGCGACGTCGGGCACGCCATCGGCGTCGTCGTCGACGAAGAGCGGCAGGCCCGGCGACGCGTTGAAGCGGATCGAGCCCACCATCGGATGGAGCGAGCTTCCGCAGTACTGGGCGAAGTCCGCCGCGAACTGCGTCACCGTTCCGCCGCCGCCATAGGTCACCTCGAGCACGTCGTATTGCCCGCGCAGGGACGTGCACGAGCGGCCGTCGCCCGCGATCGACATCGCGTGCTCAGCGGCAGACTGGGAGCCGATGCGCACCGCGTTCGAGTACAGACCCGGGGTGAGCGGCGTATCGCCGGCCGCCGCGAAGTCGAGCGTCCAATCCTGGTTGCCGTCGAACGCGACGCTCACCCCGCCGTCTGCGTTCGTCGCTGCGGAGAAATCCCCGTCCACGTCGTCGAAGTCGCGCGTATTGCCCTGGCCCAGCGGATCGCCCTGTTCGCTCTCGAGCCGCAGCCGGTTCTGCGCGAAGGCGCTCGTGGACGTGGCGAGGACGAGGACGGTGCCCAGCAGGAGAAGGCGCTTGGATCGCATCCTTCGTCATCGACCGCGCAGCGAGAATGTTGAGCGCGAATCGGGATCTACGGCTCGAACAGCGCGCGGATGAACTCGCTGGCGTCGAAGTCGGCAATGTCGTCGAGCGACTCACCGAGGCCCACGTAGCGCACCGGCAGCCCGACCTCCTGGGCGATTCCGAGCACGACGCCGCCGCGCGCGGTGCCGTCGAGCTTCGAGAGCACGATGCCCGTGACCGCCACCGCCTTCTTGAACTCCTGCGCCTGGCGGATCGCGTTCTGGCCGGTGTTGCCGTCGAGCACGAGCAGCACCTCGTGCGGGGCGCTCGCGATCTCCTTGCGCATCACGCGCTGGATCTTCGCGAGCTCGTCCATCAGCCCCTGGTCGGTCTGCAGGCGACCCGCGGTGTCGACGATGACCACGTCGAAGTCGCGCGCGCGCGCGGCCTTCAGCGCGTCGAACGCGACCGAGG
>CAZMKX010000334.1:0-4802 GCA_964566375.1 uncultured Myxococcales bacterium | reverse complement strand
GCGCACGCGCTCGCGCTCGCCCGGCGCATGGCGCAGGTGCCCGTGAGCCAGCTGATCATGCTGAAGCTGCTCTGCAACCAGACCGCCGAGAACATGGGCCTGGCCTCGAGCCGACTGCTCGGGACGTTCTTCGACGGCGTCGCGCGCCACACGCAGGAGGGACTCGACTTCGTGGCGAAGGCCCAGGCCGTGGGCTTCCGACAGGCGGTGCGCGAGCGCGACGATCCGTTCGGCGACTACGGCAGTCGCCCCCGACCCGGCCGGAAGCCGGCCGGCAAGGGTGGGGGACGCACCCGCACCTAGGCCGGCTTGCCCCGATCGGTGCGGTCCCGCACGATCTCGCGCCATGAAATTCCCCACCGCCGCCCGGGCCCTCCTCCTCTCCCTCTTGCTGCTCCCCGCCGCCGCGCGCGCGATCGACGACGCGCCGCTCCCGCCCGACGGGATCACCGGCAAGGACATCTACCAGAAGGTGCTCGACAACAAGCTGCGCACCTCGTACCTGGAGCACCGCATGGTCTCGACCGACCCGGGCGGGAGCGTGCAGACGCTGGCGTTCTGGTCGCGCTTCAAGGACCTGCGCACGCCCGAGTCCGCGCCCGTCGGCACGGTCATCTCGAAGACGGTGATGAAGTTCACCGAGCCTTTCGACAAGCGCGAGACGGCGTACCTCTTCATCGAGAAGCGCGGCACCGAGGACGAGGGTTTCCACTACTCGCGCAAGCGCACGCGCGTGACCCGCATCGCGCCGGCCAAGGAGTCGATCTTCGGCACCGACTTCAGCCTCGACGACCTCGCGGTCGTTCGCCACGTCGACGACGCGACCTACGAGCGCCTGCCCGACGAGGAGGTGCAGGGCGAGATCGTCTGGGTCGTCGACGTGACCCACAAGCCCGAGACCGACCCCGCCTACGCGCGCAGCATGCTCTACGTCGACAAGACGAAGAACGTCCCGCTGCGCACGCGCCACTGGGACAAGGCCGGGGTCGAGGTCAAGCAGCTCGACATCCCGAAGGAGAAGCTCGAGCAGTTCGCGGGCGTGTGGATCCCGATGGAGAGCACGATGCACGACCTGTCGGAGAAGACGCAGTCGGTCCTCTACGTCGACCGTGTGGTGGCCAACCCCGAGATCCCCGACGTCATGTTCACGCCGCAGAAGCTGCCCAACCTGGACCCGCTAGGCGCGGGCGCGGACGAGCAGAGCCGGTAGCATCACCAGGTCGGCCGCGAGACAGATCACCATCGTGAGCGCGGACAGGTAGCCGAACTCCACCAGCGTGGCGAAGTTCGAGACGGTGATGGTCATGAATCCGGCGATCAGCATCAGCGCCGAGATCACCATCGGCCGGCCGACGCGGCGGACGGAGCGGAGCATCGCCGCCTCGGGCTGCTCGCCGCGCTCGCGCAAGCGGCGGTACGTGACGAGCATGTGGACGGTGTCGTCGACCGCGATGCCGAGCACCATGTCCCCGATCATGCTGGTGGGAAGCGAGAGCGGGGCGATGCCCAGTCCGAGCAGGCCGAAGAACAGGATCACCGGCGTCACGTTGGGGATCATCACCAGCATGCTCACCCGCACGGACCGGAACACGTAGTAGACGAGCAGGAACACGGTCGCGGTCGCCATCGCGATGCTCTGGATCTGGTTGCGCGCGAGCGCGTCCGCGCCTCGGTTCAGCACCACCGCATTGCCGGTGACTTCGACGCGCAGATCCCCGTCGAGTCCCTGGCGCTCGACGACGGCCTCGATCCGGGACACCAGCGTGCGCACCGCACGCGAGCCGAGCTCACCCGTGCGTACCAGCACGTTCGCCGCGCTGTGGTTCGAGTTCGCGAAGCGGCGCATCTCGTTCTTCGGGACCATGAAGACCAGGTCGCTGACCTCCTCGCGCGAGTCGGGGATCCGCTCCTGCGCCGGGTCGCCGTGCTCGAGCGCGCGGTTCAGGAGCTTCAGCGGATCGACCATCGAGATCGTCGCCGCGACGCCGGGCAGGGTCTCGAGCTCGCGCTGCAGTCGCTCGATCTGGCGCAGCCGCTCGGGCTCGCGAAACGCCCCCTCGTCGGGCGAGATCAGCTCGACGTAGAGCGGGACGGGGCCGATCAAGCGCTCGTTCACGGCTGCGAAATCCTGGCGGACGTCGGAGCGCTCGGAGAAGAAGGTCAGGTAGTCGGTGTCGACGACGATGCGGGGAAGGGCGGCCAACGCGATCGCGGTGAGCCCCGCCGAGACGATCAGCACGACGGACGCGTGCGAAGCACAGACTCGCGCGAGCGCCACGAGCGCGTCGTCCAGTCGGCGCGCGAACGCCGCGCCGACGGCGGTGGTCGCGCGCCGGCCCGTGCGGTGCGGCAGCAGCGCGAGCGCCGCGGGAATCCCCGCGAGCGAGATCACCGTCAGCATCGTGCAGCCGAAGAACGCGAACATGCCGAGCTCTTCGATCCCCGGGATCCCGCCGGGAATGAGCGCGGCGAAGCCCACCGTCGTCGTGATGCCGGAGAGCAGCTCCGGAACGAACACGTCCTTCAGCGTCGCCAGTGCGGCGTCGCGCGCGTTGTCGACGTGCTCGCGCTCGACTTCCCAGCGCGAGACGATGTGAACGCCGTACAGGCCCCCGAGCGACGTCAGGATCGGTGCGAGCACGATCGTGAGCAGGTTGATCGGGGTCCCGGTCAGCGCGAGCAGCCCGAACGTCCACAGCACCGAAGTCAGGCAGGAGAGCAGCGGCAGGAGCATCCCGCGCGCGGAGCCGGTCGTCACGAAGACCACCCCCGCGGCGACGATCACCGCGAGCGGGACGAGGCGGAGCAGGTCCTCGGCCATGATCACCGCCGTACGCGACTTCACGTGCGGCCGGCCGGCAAAGCGGAACTCGCGGCCCGGCGCGGTCTCCGCGAGCGCGATCGCGCGGATCTTCTCGTCGAGCCCCTGATCGACGAAGTCGCGGTCGCTGATCTCGTGGAACGAAAGATTGATCGCGGCGGCGGAGCCGTCGCGGGAGACGATCAGCTTGGGATAGATCGGATCGGCGAGGGCGCGCCGCCGCAGGTCGGCGATCTCCGCGGAATCGGTCGGGAGATCGTCGATGAAGCTCGCGACGTCGAGCCACTCCTTGCCCGAGTCCCAGCGGTACATGGGCACGTCGACCAGGCTCTCCGCACGCCGTACCCCGGGAAGTTGCAGGACCGCGTTGCTGATGCGCCGCAGCGCCGCCAGATTGTCCGACGTGAAGACGTCGTCGGACAGCATCGCGATCACGTAGATGTCGTCGTTTCCGAACGTGCGCGTGGCCTCCGCGTAGATCTCGCGCGCGGGGTCGCCGCGCACCATGAGCGGGTCCTCGCTGGCGTCGAGCCGGACGCGCACGTCCCCCGTGCGGACGTCGACCAGGGCGGCGGCGGCCAGCAGCGAGATCAGGCCCAGAAGACCCAGCACGACGCGCGGATGGTCGACGACCCAATGCGGCCGCTTGCCCACCACGGCCAGCGTCGTGTAGGCCAGCAGCACGCCGCCCGCGACGAGCCAGTACGGGGCGATCGAGATGGGGATGAAGTCCATCGGCGCGGACGGCTCGCTTCAGTGGGGGCGCGTACGCTAGCAAACCGGGGCGCGTGGTACGGTGCCACGATCGCTCTGCGAGTCGGGGGAGGTTCGAGATGCCGGGAGTGCACTACGAGGTCGAGGGTCCCGTCGCGATCGTCACGATCGATCGGCCCGGGGCGCGGAACGCCGTCGACGGTCCGACCGCCGCGGAGCTCGCCGCTGCCTTCCGCCGCTTCGCTGCCGACGACGCCCTTGCCGTCGCAGTGCTCACCGGTGCGGGCGGCACGTTCTGCGCGGGCGCCGACCTGAAGGGCGTTGCCGAGGGTCGCGGCAACCGCGTGACGGTCGACGGCGACGGACCGATGGGTCCCTCGCGGATGCTGCTCCCGAAGCCGGTGATCGCCGCGGTCGAGGGCTTCGCGGTCGCCGGCGGGCTCGAGCTCGCGCTCTGGTGCGACCTGCGCGTGGCCGCGCGCGATGCGGTCTTCGGCGTCTATTGCCGGCGCTGGGGCGTTCCGCTGATCGACGGCGGCACGATCCGGCTCACGCGAATGCTCGGCCACTCGCACGCGCTCGACCTGATCCTGACCGGCCGCGGTGTCTCGGGCGACGAGGCGCGCGCGATGGGGCTCGCGAACCGGCTGGTCGAAAAGGGCGAGGCGCTGCGCGAAGCGGTGGCGCTCGCCGGTCAGCTCGCGCGCTTTCCCCAGCGCTGCATGCGCAGCGACCGGCTCTCGTCGTACCGGCAGTGGGAGCTCGCACTCGACGAGGCGCTGCTCCTCGAGACGCGCCTCGGGCTCGACGTGATCGCGTCGGGCGAGACGCTCGAGGGCGCCACACGCTTCGCGAGCGGGGCCGGCCGCCACGGCACCTTCGAGAAGTGAGGCTCGGCGCAACACAGCGCGGCGTAGGCTGAGCGGGCGTTCGCCCCGCGCGGGAACGCCTCTTGCTTCGCTCCCCGAAATTGGAGCGTGCTCCGCAGGAGGCGCGATGGCGAGACCGGGCTACGAGATCCTGTCGACGCAGGACAGCTCCTTCGTGCACTTCGAGCACCGCTCCACGCCGATGCACGTCGCTGCGGTGGGGATCTTCGAGCGCGCGGAGCTCACGCGTCCCGACGGACGCCTCGACGTCGAGCGCATCGTCGCGCACATCGAGTCGACGCTCGACGAGATGCCGCACTACCGGCAGCGGCTCGCCTGGACCCCGATCACGCGCCGGCCGATCTGGGTCGACGACGAGCACTTCAACGTGCACTACC
>CAZMKX010000333.1:0-4822 GCA_964566375.1 uncultured Myxococcales bacterium | reverse complement strand
CGAACGGGCTGGCCGGTCTCGAGCGCGCGCGCGATGGCGGTCGAAGGCATGCGGGTCTCCCGACGTCCCAGCGTAGCGTGAGATCAGGCTGCGATCCGATACCCTCCTCGCCGATGAGTCGATTCGCCGCTGCGCTCGGGGTCGCCGCCCTTCTGCTCGCCCGCGCGCCCGAGGCGCGCGCCTTCGACGTCCCGCCCGAGGGAAGCTGCTCGGGCCGTCCGATCCAGTGGAAAGCGGACTCCGGGCCGGGCGCGGCCGACGCGATCCCGCCGGCGTGGAGCCCGGGCGAGAGGCTCGTCTTCGAGGAGATTCCCCGCCTGCAGCGCTGGCTGCCGCAGGAGGTCTGGGACCGCCGCGACGCCTTCTTCTTCGAGGGCATGCAGATGGAGATCGGCCCCTGCTATCGGCGCTACCCGACGCCCGCCTACTTCGACGCCGCGACGCAGGCGAACGCCGGCAAGGCGGTCGTCGACGAAGCCGGAAACCTCACGGGCTACGCGGGTACGGGCCTGCCGTTCGCTCCGTCGAGCATTGCCGACGACGCAGCGGACTCCGGTCTGCGCTGGGCATGGAACTACCGCTACCGCTATCTCGGCTCGGGCTTTCGCGGCGAGTTCCGGATCTCGGACGTCAGCAAGGCCGGCCGCGACGTGATCGGATTCGTCGGCAGCGTGTTCTTCGTGCCACTGCACGGTGTACCCGGTGGCCCCGGTGAGGGGCGCGACGAGCGCTTCGTCGCCGGCGGATCCTTCAAGTCGCCCGACAGCGCGCGCGGGCTCGCGTGGCGCCAGTTCCAGAAGACCGCCGCCGAGACGGACTACCGCGCGACCGACGACGTGTTCGTGTATCTGCCCGGACAGCGCAAGGTGCGGCGCGCGCCGCCGCAGCAGAACGAGGGCGTGTTCGTGCCGAGCTACACGCGCGGAAACTCGGTCGACAACATCGGCATGACGGTGAGCGAGCAGATCAACGACGTCGGCAATCCGTCGATGAGTGCTGCGGAGCCGATGCGCCGCGGTTTCGTGGGCCTGATGATCCGGCCGAACGCATGGAAGTGGAAGCCGATCGAGCTCCGCGACGTGCTCGCGCCGGTGAACGGCAAGGCGCGTGGCTTTCCGAGCGACGACAAGCGGAACTACGGCCCGAGCGGTCTCTCGCCCGCGTCCGACCGCTGGGAGCTGCGCCGCGCCGTCGTGCTCCGCGGCGAACGCAAGGACGAGGAGGGCAACGTGCGCAGCGTCCAGCTCTGGATCGACGCGCTCACGCTGCAGCCGCTCTACTGGATCTCGCGGCGTGGTCGCGGCAGCGTCTACGAGGTCGGCATCTTCACCGGCCGTTACAGCGCCGATGACGTGCTCGACCTGAAATGGGAGGGCAGCGGCTCGACCTTCGGCGTGATGCTGCCGGTCGGCCAGAGCTTCTCCGTCGCGGGCCAGGGCGGCGGCTGGCTGCGCGAGTCGTACTCGCTGCGCAGCGACCCGCCCGACCCCGAAGAGACCCGCGACTACCTCTCGACGCAGGGACTGCAGCGCAAGGGGCGCTGAGGTACCCGCGCGAAGCCGGCAGCGCGCGGAGATGCGAGCGCGGCAGCCGAGCGCGGTGCGGTGGGCGCGGCTTTGCTGCGCCCCGCTACGACAAGCAGGCGAAGAGCTCCTCGAACGCCTTCATCTGATTGCCCGCAGCGGAGGACGGAACGAGGATCGGCGTGCGGATACCGGCGTCGTACCAGGCCTCGAGGCCCTCGCGCACGCGGGACGCGGGGCCGTAGAGCGTGACGTCCGAGAGCCAGCGGTCGGTCATCAGCGAGGGAACGCGCTCGAAGTCCTTTGCGACGACGGCCGCCTCGATCGCGTTCATCTCGTCGACGTAGCCGGCCTCGCGCCAGTAATTGCGGTAGTTCGGCATCGACACGTAGCCGATCAGCGTGCGGCGGTTCGTCGCCGCGGCGGCCGCGACGTCGTCGGAGATGCAGGTCGGGATCATGTTCCCGATGAAGAACTCCGGATCGTTCGCGCGCGACCCGGGCAGCGCGCCGAGCGACTCGCGCATGTGCGAACGCGCGCCGTTGGCGAAGACCATTCCCTGCGCGATCTCGGCCGCGAGCGCGATCATCTTCTTGCGCAGCGTGGCGAGCACGATCGGGGGTTGCTCGCCCGCGCGGGCGTTCGCGTGCAGGCCCGCGACGAACGCGCGCATGTCGCCGAGCGGTGCGCCCGCCTTCACGCCCAGCCGCTCGAGCGCCGGGCCGTGGGACACGCCGACACCGAAGCGGAAGCGCCCGCCGGAGAGCTCGTGGATCAGCGACGCCGTCTGCGCGTAGTCGGCGACGTGCCGCACGTAGATGTTCGCGATGCTCGTGCCGAAGGGGATGCGCTCGGTGGCAAATGCCAGCGCCTCGCAGAGGCCGAGGCCGTCGCCGAAGCTCGGACAGTAGATTCCCGCGAATCCGCGGCGCTCGATCTCGCGCGCCAGGTCGAGCGTCGCGCGGCGGCGCCCGGGAACGGCGGCGAGACTGACGGCCGGAAGGGCGACGGATGCCATGGGGTTCCTCCGCGTCGCAGTGTACGCGGTGTCCGCCGTCGCCGTCCCGGGCGGGCGCGATCCGCGCAGAAAACATCAATCAGTCCAACCTTCTGGATCGATAGTTGCGCCTGTGACCTCGCGCACGGAAGGCGCTGGGCAACTCACCTCCACAAAGCGCACCCCCAGCGGACCGCCGAGGGTGTGTTTCCTCTTTCGCGGCGGTGATTTCGCCTACGCAGTCGTGCGCGACATTTTCAACCAACGTGGAGCGCAAGTTGTGTAGAATCCGGCCCGGACTTGGGCTCGTAGGGACGTTCTTGCAGCTGTCTGTTGGGTGCCCCACGACCTGGTCGCCAAGGCTTCACCCCCTCCCCGGTGAAATCGATCGCGCTGGCATCGCGCTTGCGATTGCCCGCTGCGCCGGACGGACGGGCGAAGCAGGGGCGCCAGTCGTGTGTCAGGGGCGAGCGGGAGTGGTGGGATGAGGGTCGCGGTTCTCGGTGGTGGCGTCGGCGGGTTGGCCTGCGCGCACTACCTGGCGAAAGGGGGCCACGTTCCGGTGGTTCTCGAGGAATCGGGCTGGCTCGGCCAGCTCGGCGCCCCGGTCGAGCACGAAGGCTTGCGGCTCGACGGTTTTTCGAACGCGCTTCGCAACAGTGACACCGCTCTGTGTGGCTTGCTGGGCGAGCTCGGGGGTCTCGGGCGCGTCGTCTGGCGCGAGACGCGCTCGGCCGTCGGCGTGCAGGGAAAGCTCTTCCCCGTCACGACCGCGCGCGATCTCCTGCGCAATCCGGGGTTCGCGCGCCGCGACCAGCTGCGCGCGATGCTCGGCCTCGCCTATGCGACCAAGCTCAAGCGCTACGCGCTCCACCTCGATTCGGTTCCCGCGTCGGACTGGCTGCAGCGCGTCTTCGGCCGCCGCGTGTACGAAGTCTGGTGGCGTCCGCTGCTCGAGTCGCGCTTCGGCGAGTACGCTGACGAAGTTCCCGCGTACTGGGCGTGGCGGCAGCTCAACGCCTACCAGACCGGTCGACGCGAGGTCTTCGGCTACTTGCGCGGTGGGATCGGCTGGCTGACCGAGCGCCTGCGCCGCTCGATCGAGTCGCGCGGGGGCGAGGTGCGGCTGCACGCGCGCGTGACGTCCGTCGAGACGGGCGGCACGAACTGCGCAGTCGAGCTGGACGGACAGGAAGAGCGCTTCGACGCGATCGTCTCCACGATCGCACCTGGTGACCTCGCCAAGATCGCGCGCGCCCGACTCGCGCGGGAGCTCCCGAACCTGGACGTCCCGTACCAGGGACGCGTGACGGCGCTGATCGTGTCGCGCCAGCGCCTCGGCGACTACTACCAGTCGGCGCTGATCGGCGAGAACCTGTCCTTCCAGCGTGTCATCGAAGCGACGCACGTGATTCCGAGTGAGTCACTCGGCGGGCGCCACCTGATCTACGTGCGCGGCGAGTGCGGCCCGCACACGGATGCGTTCAAGCTGCCCGACGACGTCGTGAAGAAGCAGGCGCTCGACACCATCGAGCGTTGGTTCCCCTCGTTCGACACCGGCGCGATCGAGGCGGTGCACGTCTCGCGGGATCCGTTCGCGGAGCCGATCACGCTGCTCGATCAGCGCAAGCGCCGGCTCCCCACGCGAATCCCGAACACCCGCGTGCTGATGTGCACCTCCGCGCAAGCCTACCCGCGCCCGGTCGGCTGGGACGCGGACGTGACGCTCGCGCGCGAGACCGCCGGCGCCGTCTGATCGAATCCGCGCGCTCTTCGAGAGCGCGACATCCTCACGAAGACTGGGAGGGCATCATGCCTGCCGTTCTCGACAAGGCCCTTGCGCTCGTGGGAGCCGGTCGCGCGGGTCGCGACTGGCTCGAGGTCCTGCCGGAGTTCCCCGAGCTCTCGCTCGCGGCGGTGGTCGACCCCGATCCGGAGCGCGCCCGCGGCGTTCGCGCGCGCGGGTTCGGCAGCGTGATGGCGATGCTCGACGCCGGCCTCGTGCCGCGTGTCGCTCTTCTGTGTACTCCGCCGTCGCTGCACCTCGATCTGATCGAGCCACTGCTGCGCGCGGGCGTCGACGTCCTGGTGGAGCCGCCGCTCGCGACCACGCCCGCCGACGCCGATCGAATCGCCGAGATCGCCGAGCGATCCGACCGCTGCGCCATGACGGCCACGCGCCTGCGCACGGCGGCGGCGGTCGCCGCCGCGCGGTCGCGAATCGCAGGCGGCGCGATCGGGCGGCTCTGCGCGGTCGAGATCTCGCTCGGCGTGAAGCGCGACGCGCGCGAGGGCTGGCGCG
>CAZMKX010000332.1:0-4831 GCA_964566375.1 uncultured Myxococcales bacterium | reverse complement strand
CCATCGCGAGCGAGATCCAGACCAGCGTCCAGACGCTCGCCTCGCGGATCGACACCGTGTGAGCGTCGCGATGAAAGACACCGAGGTCGAGCGCCAGAAGCGCCAGGACCCCGGCGGTGAAGGCGGCGTAGAGCCACCAGTAGTCGGCGAAGGGAAAGAGCAGAACCTCGGGTGACACGCAGATCCTCCAGGAATCGACGGGCGGAGGATCGGCCGGATCTCAGCAATTGGAAAATAGATAGTTGCAGTCGATCCTATCGTCTTTCCCGATGATCGATCGCGAACCCGAGAGGCGCCGGCAGAGCGCCCCGACCAGTCCGGCGGGCGTCTCGCACGCAAGGTCGAGCCAGAGATCGCCCGTCACTTCGAGACGCTCGCCGAGCTCCGCACGGAGCGCCTCGCCAAGGCGAAGCGCGGCTCCGTCCTCACCGATCTGCCGCAGGAGGCGGGCCATCGCGCGCGCGAGCGTCAGCGCGGAGTCGGCGGTCTCGACTCCGGCACAGGCCTCGGGGCTCGGGCCGAGCGAGAGCAGCGCCGAAGTGTCGGAGACCCGCAGCCACGAGATCGCGCACGCGGCGCCCACGCCCGCGTGCATCGCGCGAGCCAGCGCCTCGAGCTCGCCCGCTTCGGCGAGGAGCACGTCGAAGGACGCCGGGTCGAGAACGAGCTGCCGGAGCGCCTCGTGAAGGCTCGAGGCTCGCGCCCCGATGTCGGGATGCTCGATCGCGATGCGCCGGAAGCGGGATGCCGCGAGCGAGGTCCCGGCCGCCGGGTCCGCGACCGGGAGGATGCACGACACCGAACGGCGTCGCTCGGCGCGCGCCCACTTGAACGCCTCGCGAGCGCTTCGCTCCCACGCCCACCCTCCCCGGCCGATCGCGCCCACCAGCAGGCGATCCGTGCACGAAGGCGAGCGCGGTGCGAGCGCGCTACCGAACGCGGCCGCCGCACCGACGATCGTGTGGAAGCGCGGAAGCAGCACGCGATCGCCCGCACCGAAGTCGGGCTCGCGCTCGACGACGACCGCATCGCTCTCGGCGAGAGCACGCGCGACGTCCCGAGCCGAGGCGCCGCTCGCCTCGCTCCATTCGACGCGCGCTTCCGAAGCCGCAGCGAGCGTCTGCAGCAGCTCGAGCCGCCCATCCCGTCGTCCGGTGCTGCGCAGCAGCGCGATTCGCGCAGGCGTCATTCGCGAGGCCCGGGCCGCGGTCGCGAGCTCGATCGGCGGCACGCCCACGTCGAACGACGCGTGGCGGAGCCGGTGGTCGGGTGCCTGGGTCCGGGTCTCGATGCGCTGAACGGTCATGACGTGCTCCTCTCATCGGTTGTGAGAGGAGATTCGGCGCGAACGACTCCTCGGTCCAATAGATAGTCTCGAACGGAATCATCCGAGAGACCGATGCGCAGAGCGCGCGCAGGCCGCGCGCGCGAGTCACTCGCGCTTGAAGATCCGCTCGCGCGCAGCCTCGGTGATCGCTGCGACGGCAGGGTGCTTGATGCGCCGCTCGACCGAGATTCCGTAGTACCGCTCCACCACGCCGTCGGCGACGCCGATCGCGCCCACACCGTACTGCCGGCGCAGCTCGTCCTCGAGCACGCTCGGCGCGGGGAAGATCCCGTGGCCGTGCTGACCCACGACCTTCAGGAGCGCGCTGTCCTCGAACTCCGCGACCAGTCGCGGCTGGATGCCGTGACTCTGGAAATACTGGTCGAGCGAGCGACGCAGCTGCGTGTTGGGAGTGGGAAGCAGGAGCGGCGCGCCCGAGAGAGAGGCCGGAAAGCGTCTCCGGTGGCGGGTTGCCAGTTCGCGCGTCGCAAAGAAGGTCACCGCCGTCTCACCGAGCGGATGGTTGTACGCCTTCACGCTCAGGTACGGAGGAAGCGGCGCGTCGGTGATCACGAAGTCGAAAGCGTGGACCGCGAGGTCTGCGAGCAGCCGGTCCGACTTGCCCTCGATGCAGGTGAGCTGCACGGGCTCCGGCAGCGTCAGTGCGATCTCGAGCAGTCGCGCCGTGACGAGCTTCGGAACGACGTCCGCCACGCCGACAACCAGCCGCGGGCTGCGACCCGAAAGGCGCCCTCGCAGCGTGTCGGTGAGCTCCCGCCCGAGGGTGAAAATCTCCTCCGCGTAGCGGAAGACCACCTGCCCCATCTCGGTGAGGACGAGGTTGCGCCCCGAGCGCGCGAAGAGCTTCTCGTCGAAGGCCTCCTCGAGCTTGCGGATCTGCCCGGAGAGCGTCGGCTGCGCCAGGCGCAGCCGCTTCGCAGCGCGCGAGACGCTGCCCTCCTTGGCGACGGTGTAGAAGTAGAGCAGATGGTGATAGTTGAGCCAGTCCACGCGGATTCAGTATCGCCCGTCAGATCGCGCTTCGCAGCCGCTCGATCCGCTCCTCGAGCGGCGGGTGGCTCGAGAACCAGCGCGCGAAGCGCCCCGCGCCGCCGGCGATACCGAAGGCGTTGAGCTGGTCGGGCAGATCCGAACGCGCCCCGGCGTGGCGCCGCAGGGACTCGAGCGCGGCGATCATGCCCTCGCGCCCGGCAAGGCGCGCGCCTCCGGCATCGGCGCGGAACTCGCGCTGGCGCGAGAACCACATCACCAGCACCGTGGCGGCGATGCCGAGCACGAGCTGCGCGGCGATCGAGGTCACCAGGAACGCGGGCCCGTGCCCTTCCTCCGTGCGGAACACGACGCGATCGACGACGTGCCCGATCACGCGCGAGAGGAACAGCACGAACGTGTTCACGACGCCCTGGATCAACGCGAGGGTGATCATGTCGCCGTTCGCGACGTGACTCACCTCGTGAGCGAGCACCGCCTCGACCTCGCGCCGGTCCATGGTCTCGAGCAGGCCCGTGCTCACCGCCACGAGCGCGGCGTCGCGGCGCGCGCCGGTCGCGAAGGCGTTCGGCTCGGGTGAGTCGTAGATCGCGACCTCGGGCATGCCGATTCCCGCGGCCATCGCCTGCGCGCGCACGGTTTCGACGAGCCAGGCCTCGGCGGGCGTGGCGGCCTGCCCGATCACCCTCGCACCGGTCATCCGCTTCGCCATCCACTTCGACAGCGCGAGCGACAGGAACGAGCCGCCCATGCCGAAGATCGCCGCGAAGGCCAGCAGGCTGGGCAGATTCAGTGAGACGCCTCGCGCGTCGAGCGCGTTGCCGACGCCGAAGAAGCTCGCGACGAGCGCGAGCACCGCGAGGATGGCGACGTTGGTTGCGAGGAAGAGAACGATGCGTTTCACGGGATTCTCCTTGAGCGAAGTCGGGTGTCGTGGAGCCTTCGGGCTTGACGAGTCGTCTCAGCCGGCGGCGTGTGCGCGCTCGGGCTCGCGCTCGCCGCGAGACTCGAGCTGCGCGACGAGACCGGCATCGAGCCGGAGGCGCGTGGCGAGCATCGAGAGCCAGGCGCGTTCCGCGGGCGTGTCGAGCTCGATGGCGAGCAGCGCGGCCGCGTAGATCTCGGCCGCGATCGCCGGCGTGGTCGCCGCCGCGACCAACGCGTCGAGATCGACGGGCTTGCCGAGCTCCTCGAGCAGAAGCGCCTTCTCGCCGGGCGCGAGGTCGAGGTCGTGGACCGCGCGGAAGATCGCCTCGCCCTCGCGGCCTTCGAGCTTTCCGTCTGCCCGCGCCGCGGCGATCATCGCGCGGATCAGGGTGAGTCCGAGCTCGTTCGCGCGGCGGGTCTCGCTCGGCGCGGGAAGGAATCCGGCGATCGTCGCGCGCCCCAGGGTGTCGATCGGCTCCGCAGCGCCCGAGCGCGTGCGCGCCGCGCCGCCGCGATAGCGGTCGTACGCCATCCACGCCGCGCCCGCGATCGCGGCCAGGCCGCCGATCTCGAGCGCCTTCTTGCCGAGCCTGCGTCCGCGCTTGCTCATGAGCATTCCGCCCGCGAGCGCACCGGCGATCCCCGTCGCCGCGCCGCCCGAGAGCAGCTGTCCGAGGATCTTGTTGGCGTCGAGCTTGTCGAGCTGCATTTCGAGATCTCCTCTTGGTTCCGGGGAAGATCCTCGTCGCCTTCGATCCATCGGTCCAATAGATAATTCGCGTCGATCTCATCGACTTTTATGAAGCTCCGAGGGCGCCGGCCGCCTGCCGGTCCTCAACCGAGCGCAGCGGGGTAACCTCCGGTCCATGAAGGTCCCCTCCGACTCCGACCCGGCTGCCCCCCGCAGCTTCTCGGCCGTGCAGGTGCTCGGCATGCTTGCGCTCGCGATCCTGATCACCGGAGCGGCCACCGCGTGGTTCGTTCGCACGTACGTGTACCCGGCGCCCTTCGAGCCCGTCGCCCTGTCGCAGACCGAGCGGAGCACGCTGAGCTCGAAGCTCCGCGCTCTCGGCGTCGACCCCGCCGCGGTCCTGCCCGCCGCGCCCGACGACACGTTCGACGCGGACGGCCGTCTCGTTCCCGAGAAGTACGTCGAGGATCCGAGCCGCCGCGAAATCGAGATCAGCGAGCGCGAGCTGAACGCGATGGTCGCGAGCAATCCCGACTTCGCCCGGCGCTTCGCGATCGACCTGTCCGGCAAGCTTGCGAGCGCGAAGCTGCTCGTCCCGGTCGACCCCGACCTGCCCGTGCTCGGCGGCCGCACGCTTCGCTTCACCGCTGGCATCGAGCTCGACTACCGCAATGGGCGGCCGGTCGTGATCCTGCGCGGAGTCAGCGTGATGGGCGTGCCGATTCCGAACGCCTGGCTCGGCGGCATGAAGAACGTCGACCTGGTGGGCGAGTTCGGCGGCGATCCCGGCTTCTGGAAGAGCTTCGCGGACGGCGTCGAGCGGATCGAGATCCGCGACGGCGAGCTGTACGTCGAGCTGAGGGAGTGAGCGCCGC
>CAZMKX010000331.1:0-4833 GCA_964566375.1 uncultured Myxococcales bacterium | reverse complement strand
GCTGCTTCATGCGCCGCAGATCCTCGATGCCCTCCTGCGGGGAGCGCATCGCCGTCTGACCGATGCCGAGCAGGCGATCCGGATGTGCGTCGCAGTATTCCGCGAGCCACAGGTTGTAGGCGTCGAAGCAGGCCTTCTTGTAGTCGAAGTCGGGGTGGTTGCAGAGCAGCATCCCGACCGTCGGATAGATGATCTCGGCCGAGACGCCGTCGCGGTCCTGGTCGGCGAGGCGCGCCTCGGGGTCCCAGCCGCCGCGGTGCATCTCCTCGAACTTCACGCCCGAGATGCGGATCTCCTCGGGGGGCTTCCCGGCGGCGGCGACCAGACCCATCGGCACCGGCGTCGCCAGTCCATCGATCACGAAGATGTCGCCGAGCTGATCGTGGCGCTGCATGCGCGGCGCGCTGTCCTTGTACTTCTTGTCGATGCGATCGACGTACGTTCCCGGCGGCTCGGTGATGTGGGAGTCCGCCGAGATGATTGGCTTGGCCATGCGCTCTCCTCCGCTCCGTACGCGGCGGCTCGCCGCGCATCCTTCGGTTTTCCGATCGGCTCCGGATTGTATCATCCGCGCAGCGAACGCGTGTCCACGGTGGCGAGGGCCGCGAGCGACGCCTCGGCTTCCGCGGCGATCCGTGCCAGGAGCTCGGCCGCGGTCGGGACGTCCTCGAGCAGGCCGAGCACCTGCCCGGCGGGCTGCACGCCGCGCTCGAGATCGCCATCCTCGATCGCGCGGCGCATCGCCTCCTGCGCGCCCGCCATGCGAACGAGCCGCAGCGCCGCTGCGGGCCCGCGCCGAAGCACCTGCGCGACGAGCCGGTGGTACGGGGTCGCGCGCTCGCGCGCAAGCGCTCGGGAGGCACGCAATGCGGTCATCAGCCCCGGCTGCTCGTCCGCCAGGCGCTCCGCGCCGGCTGCGCGCAGCACGCGGCAGTCCATGCCATCGAAGCGGTCCGTCCGCAGCGTGTCGCCCGCGCCGCGGGCCACGAGCTCCTGGCGCGTGCGCTCGTGCAGCGGGCTCTCGCACACGGCGGCGAAGCGCGTGCCCATCGCGACGCCCGCGGCGCCGAGCGCGAGCGCGGCGACGAGGCCGTGTCCGTCGCCGAATCCCCCGCTCGCGATCACCGGGATCCGCACTCGCGCCGCGATCAGCCGCACGAGCACCAGCGACCCGACGTCGCTGCCGTGCCCCGCCGCCTCGTTGCCCACGGCGATCACGCCGTCGCAGCCCGCTCTCTCCGCCGCCCGCGCGTGGCGCTCGTTCGTGACGGTCGCGAACACCAGCCCGCCGTACGCGTGAGCGCGCGGAACGATCCAGTCACCCTTCCCCAGCGAGAAATTCACCAGCGCCACGCGCTCTTCCAGCGCGACCTCGGCGTTCTGCGCGCCGCCGGGAACCAGCAGCGGCACGCCTACGCCGAAGGGCGCCGGCGTCCGCGCGCGCACCTCGCGGATGGCCGCGCGCGTCTCGTCCGCGCCGAGGTGTGCGGTGGCGAGGATGCCGAGTCCGCCGCCATCGCTCACGGCCGCGACCAAGGCGGGCACCGACACCCTCGCCATCTGCGGCAGCACCACGGGGTGACGGAGGCCGAGCCGCCGGGTCAGCTCCGTCTGCACGAGCTCACCTCAAGCCTGTCGGAACGCCTCGACGAAGCTGCGCCAGCGCGCCTCGTCGTCGGGAGGCGCGATCGGGAAGTAGAGCGAGATCCGGTGCAAGAGTCCGTCGTAGCGTCGGCGCAGTGCCGCCGGCAGGTCCGCGGGCTTGGCCACGACGGCGATCGCGTCGAGCAGCGTGTCGGGCACGAGCTTCTGCATCTCGGCCCACTCGCCGCGCCGCGCGCGCTCGGAGAGATCGCGGCCTACCTGCTCGTAGCCGTGGAAGGAGAGCAGCGTCCGGTAGCTCGGGGTCGAGCCGTAGAACGAGATCTGCTGGCGCACGCGTGCCAGCGCCAGATCCATCTCCGCCTGCGTATCGCCCGTGACGACGAAGATCGGCGAGAAGAGCTCGAGGTCCGAGGCGCGCCGGCCGCGCGTACGCGCGCCCTCTTCGAGCGCGGGCAGCACCACTTCGCGCAGGTAGCGGACCGAGTGCATGGGGTGCACGTGAAACCCGTCGGCCACCTCGCCCGCCGCGCGACACATGCGCGGATTCACGCCCGCCAGGTACACGGGGATCTCCGGGTGCTCGATCGGACCGGGATGGAACGCCGGGTTCATCAACGTGAACTGGTAGAAGGGGCCGCGGTAGTCGGGGCGCTCGCCGTGCTGGAAGTTCCGCCAGATCGCGCGCAGGCAGCGCACGTAGTCCGTGATCCGCGCCGCCGGATGCTCGAACGGCATCGAGTAGCGGCGCTCGACGTGGGCGCGCACCTGCGTGCCGAGACCCAGCCCGAGCCGGCCGCCGCTCGCGCGCTGCAGATCCCACGCCACCTGCGCCATCGACATCGGGCTGCGCGCGAACGCGACCGCGATGTTGGTTCCCATGAACATCCGCCGTGTTGCCTGCGCCACCTGGGCGAGCGGGAGGAACGGATCGTGCCCCGCTTCGACCGTCCAGACTGCGTCGAAGCCGATCCTCTCGTAGCGCGCGGCGGTCTCGCCGACTTTCTCGGGCGCCGCTCCTTGCAGAAGTGTGTCGATCTTCAATGCTGCGATCTCCCTGCGAACGGCTCTCGACAGCTTACAGGGCTAGAATTCGCCCGTGTCAACCGCGCTCGAGCTCGACGGACCGGTCACGATCCAGGTGATCCTGGGCTTGACGCTGCCCGAGATCCGCGACGAGCAGCTGGCGCGCATCCGCGCGGCGGCGCCGCCGGGCTCCAGCCTGCGCGTCGCGAGCGGAGTGCGCGAGGCGATCGCGACCGCGGCCGACGTCGAGATCATCTTCGGCTTCATCCCCGAGCCGCTCTTCCGGGCCGCTCCGCGCCTGCGCTGGGTGCACGCGATTGCCTCGGGACTGGACATGTTCCTGTACCCGGCCATGCGCGACTCCGGCGTGGTGCTGAGCGGCGAGAAGGGGCTGGTCGGCGGCCATCTGGCCGACACGGGCTTCGGGCTCCTGCTGGCGCTCACGCGGCAGATCGCGACCGCGATCCGCCTGGGCCCGGAGAGCTGGAGCCGGCGCGAGCACATGCGGCGAGCGGAGCTCGAGCTCGAAGGGCTCACGCTGGGCGTGATCGGCTTCGGCGGCACGGGTCGCGCCCTCGCCCGCCGCGCGGTCGCGTTCGGCATGAGGGTGCTGGCCGTCGACCTCCACGTGGTGCCGCCGTCGGACGGGGTCGCAGAGGTCTGGGGGATCGAGCGCCTGCGCGAGCTGCTCGGCACGTCCGACGTCGTCGCCATCGGCGCGCCGCTCACGGCGGAGACCCGTGGCCTCGTCGACGACCGGGCGTTCTCGGCCATGAAGCGCGGCGCGCTGCTCGTGAACGTGACGCGCGGCGAGATCGTCGACGGCGACGCGCTCGTCGCCGCGTTGCGCGATGGCCGCTGCGGCGGAGCCGCGCTCGACGTCGCACCGATCGAGCCGCTGCCGCACGATCACCCGCTCTGGACCTTCGACAACGTCGTGATGACTCCGCACACGGCGGGCGCGAGCCAGTGGCGAGCGGAGCGCAACGTGGCGCGCTTCTGCGAGAACCTCGAGCGCGCGCGACGCGGCGAGCCGCTCGTCGGCGTCGTCGACAAGCGACTGGGCTACTAGGTCTCGCGCTTCAGCGCATGGCGAGCTGCGGATCATCGAAGTCCGCCATCGCGACCTCGTCGCTGGAGGTGTCGAGCACGCAGCAGGACAACCGCCGGCCGTTGCGTGCGTCGCGAGCGTGGCCCGCCGAGCCCGGGTTGATCACGAGCGTGCGTCCGACCCGCTGCGCGAGCTGCGCGTGCGTGTGGCCGTAGATCGCGTAGTCGACGTCGAGCTCGCCGAAGCGCGCGAGCAGATGGGAGTGCGGAAAGACGTACTCGCCGTAGGGCTCCCAGGGGGTGGAGTGGAACAGCAGCAGGCTCTTCCCGCCCACGTCCAGACGCAGCCAGTGCGGCCGCTCCGCCGCCCAGGCGAGGAGGGAGGCGTCGAGCCCCGGACGCTCGCGCGCGCGCACGCCCGCGGGCGAGAGCAGCACGTCCTCGTGGTTGCCGAGCACGTAGTGCGCGTCGAGCTCGCGCAGACGCGCGACGATCTCGTTGGAGAAGCGGTACTCGTCGAACGCGTCGCCCGCGCAGATCAAGCGATCGATCGGGCCCATGCGCTCGAGCGCGGCGTCGAGGCCCGAGCGGTTCCCGTGGATGTCGGAGAGGATCCCGATGCGCACGTGCTCAGCGCGCCCGGAGCACAGCGGTGAAGTCGACCTGAGGCTCCGGATTGCGCCGCGCGAGGATGCCGTCGAACCGCCGGCGGAGCACTTCGTCGAGTCGGTCGCCGTGCGGCAGGATCCAGAAGCGCTCCTCGCGCACTCCCTCGAGCACCTGGCGGGCGATCTCGTCGGGCGGCAGCACACCGGGCAGAGCTCGCAAGCGCTCCGCGATGCGGTGCTCCTGCTCGACGGGCGTGTCCCGCGCGACAGAGGGCTCGGGGGCGCGCAGGCTCTCAGGGCGGTTCCGCCCGGCGGCGAAGATGCGCGTCTCGACCAGGCCCGGGCAGAGGACCGAGACGCGCAGCTTGGACCCGACGGCCGCGAGGTCGTGGTGAAGAGACTCGGAGATGCTCACCACCGCATGCTTGCTCGCGCCGTAGATGTCGCGTCCCGACATCAGGCCCGCGAGCGAGGCGGTATTCACGACGTGCCCTTCCGAGTCCTGCGCGAGCATCCGGGGAACGAAGGCGCGAATGCCGTGCGCGAC
>CAZMKX010000330.1:0-4862 GCA_964566375.1 uncultured Myxococcales bacterium | reverse complement strand
CGAGCACGCCGGTCTTGCGCTGCTGCGAGATCAGCTGGAAGACGTCGGCGACGGGAAAGTCGGTGAGGACCCCTTGCAGGCTCATTCGCGGCTCCGCAGGGAGGCGAGCCTTCCGACGGCGCTTGCGACGCCGTGCGCGTAGAGCGGTGCGAGCAGCAGGACCGAGAGCGCCAGGGGCCCGAGCGTGGAGAGGCGGCCGAGCTCCCAGAGTCGCGGCAGAAGCTCGGGCGCGCGCAGGAGCGCGAGCCCGAGCCCGAGCGCGAACACCAGCAGGACACCGCGCGACCAGCGGCCCTCGACGAGGTCGGAAGCGCCCGGCGCGACGAGACCCGCGAGCGCCAGACGGATCTGCGCGGTGCGGTGCCGCCGGCGGTCGAGGTCGAGCTGGAGCTTCCGCAGCCGCGGATCGGTGCGGTCCCGCTTCACGAAGAGACGCACGCAGCGCGTGCATGTGCCCGCGGCCATCGCCTCGCGCGAGCACTTCGCGCAGAGCGGCCGCTCGCAGCGACTGCAGCGCAACACCGACTTGCGGCGGAGCGCCAGCGCGAGCGCGCCCAGGACCGGAAGCGCCATCCACAGGCGCGAAGGCTGCAGCGGACCGAGCAGGCGCTCGCGGAGCTCGAACGCGAGCGCGTCGGACTCGGCGCTCGGTGCGAGGGCGCGCGCCAGATACACCGGCAGCGCGAGGGGAGACTGGATCAGCACGCCGTGGACGGTCGAGCTTCCCTCGGCCGAGAGATAGCGCTCGACCACGGCGGCATCGAGCGCGCTCGCCACCGCGAACGCCGATTCCTGCTCGGACAGGCGCAGCGCGCGACCGTAGGCCTGAGAGAGATTGAACATCACCGGCGCGGATTCCTCGTCCGAGCGGGCGCGCTCGAAGGCGGGGATCGCCTCGCGCAGGTCGCCTTCCGCGAGCCGCACGATGCCGCGAAGGTTGTACGCCGCGGCCGTCAGCGCGGGCTGCGCGGTCGCCGGCGGCTCGCCGAGCACGGTGACCGCCTGCGCCAGATCGCCCTTCCGCTTCCAGTCCGTGGCCAGCACGTAGCGGAAGAGCAGATCGTCGGGGCGGCGCTCGCTCACGCGCTCCACGCGCTCGAGGTCACCGGGCAGGGCCTCTCCTCGGTCGATTCGCCATGCCGAGAGCAGGACCGACGCGCGCCCGCTCGCGACCAGCGCCGGCGCGATTCGGTCGAGTCCCGGACCGAGCGCGACGCCGAGGGCGGCCAGGACCAGCATCACCCCGGCCGCCTGCGGGCGCGGCAGGCGCAGCGCGCCGAGCGCGCCGGCGGCCGCGACGAGCGCGAGCGGACCGACACCGAAAAGTGGCAGCGCGCAGAGCGCCGCCAGGCAGAGCAGGATGCCGGCCCAGGCGGGCGGATCCTGCGCCGTCATGCGATGGCCCAGCGCGTGGCCGTGAAGCGGAAGCCCGCGCAGTGCGGCGGCCGCGCAGACGCCGAGCGCGAGCGCGACGAGTCCGCCGAGCAGCGCGACGCTGGCGAGCGAGATCAGCCAGAGCGCGCCGGGAAGGTCGCGAAGCAGGACACGAAGCGACTGGAGGAGCTCGAGCGGATTCAGCGTCAGCCGCGCCGCCTCGAAGCGCACGCCCGGCGAGCTCGGCGCGAGCTCGACCGCGCGCGCCACCAGATCCCCGGGCTCCGACGTGCGCGCAGCGTCGAGCAGCGCCCAGGCGAGCACCGGCATCTCGGCGTAGCCGCGGTCGCGCAGGACCTCCGCCGCGCCGAGGACGCGATCCGTGACGGAGAGCGACGCCGCGGCCTCGGGCTCGGGCAGCTCGCCGGTCGGGACCTCGAGCGGATCGGCGCGGCGAGGCTCCTCGTCCGCGCGCGCCGGACCGGCGGGCGCGAGCCAGAGCAACGCCAGGATCGCCAACGTCGCCGAGCGCGTTCGCGGGTTCGCGCGCACCCCTCTCCTCTCGATGCAATGGATCGACCTACCGCTTGATTCGGCGAGCGCATCCGCCCGCTGAAGCGCGCCGGCGTCAGCGGCGCGGCAGGACGCGTGTGACGCGGCGCAGGACACCGCTCACGAGCGCGAACTCCGGCGCCCCGAATGCCCACAGCCCCGCCAGGTAGCTGACGCCCCCGAGGCCGATCAGCCCGAAGACGTAGACCGCGGCGTGCAGCGACGCGGTCGCGGGCGCGGGAAGCAGCCACAGGCCCAGCAGCACGACGCCGCAGAGCACGGAGGTCGCCGCGCACACGCGCAGATAGCCGAGCCAATCGCTCGGCCGAAGGTGCCGCCCGTAGTGCAGCCGCGCGGCGACCATCACGTAGGCCGCGTTCGCGGTGGCGGCGAGCGTCGTCGCGACGGCCAGGCCCAGGAAGCCGAAATCGGCGATCACGCAGCGCCGTTGCACGTCGACGACCGAGTCCCAGAACGTCCCGTAGGGCAGAGGGCCGACCAGCACGAGCGCGCCGACGACGTTCACGATCAGGCTCACCACCGCGGCGTGCGCTCCGGTGCGCGTGTTCTCGTGCGCCACGCACAGGTTCACGTACATGCGGGCGAGCGAGATCGGCACCAGGCCGAGCGTGTAGTACAGGAGCGCCAGGCCGGAGAGGCGCACGGCCTCGGCGCCGAAGTGCTCGGGGTTCCAGCCGAAGAGCAACGCGACGATCGGCTCGCGCAGCAGGATCAGCCCGACGGTGCACGGAAGCGCCAGCGCGAGCGAGAGGCCGAGCGTGCCGGCGAACGAGCGGTGCAGCGCCTCGCGGTTCCCGCTCGCCACGGCGCGCGAGAGCGACGGCAGGCTCGCCATGGCCAGCGCGAAGACGAACACGCCGAGCGGAAGCTCGAGCAAGCGCGTCGCGTAGTACAGGTACGAGACGGGGCCGTCGCCGAAGAAGCTCGCGATCGCGCGCGTCGTGATCGTGTTGAGCTGGTACGCCGAGGCGCCCAGGAGCGACGGCAGCAGGATCCACATCAGCCGCTGAATCGACGGGTCGGACGGCGCCCAGAGCAGCCGGGGCGGAAAGCCGCGCTCGCGCAGCGGCGCGAGCTGCAGCCAGACCTGAAGGATCCCCGCGAGGATCACGCCCCAACCCAGCGCCATCACCGGGTTCTCGAACAGCAGGAGCCCCGCGAAGACCGCCGAGATCTGGCACACGTTCAGCCAGACCGGGGCGATCGCCGGGCGGAAGAAGTGGCCGAGCGCGTTCAGCGCGCCCATCGCCACCGCGACCAGCGACAGGCTCACGACGTACGGAAAGCAGAGCCGCAGCAGGTCGGTCGTGAGGGCGAGCTTCGCCGGGTCCTCGAGGTAGCCGGGCGCGAACGCGACGACCAGCGGACCCGCGAAGATCATGCCGAGGACGCAGATCACGGTCGTCACGGTGAGGGAGAGCGTCCAGGTGGCCTGGAAGACCCGCCGCGCCTCGTCGCGGGAGCGAGCCAGCGCCTGGCTGAAGACGGGCACGAACGCCACCGTGAGCGCGCCCTCGCCCACCAGCCGGCGCAGCAGGTTCGGAATCGTGAAGGCGACGAAGAAGGCGTCACTGGCCGAAACGGGCAGCGCGTAGGCGATCGCGCTGTCGCGCAGCAGTCCGAGCACGCGGCTCGCCATGGTGGCGCCAGCGACGACGCCGGCCGAGCGCGAGACGCCGGCGACGCCTTCCGTTGACACCGCCGTCGGCGCGGGGTACTTACCGGCTCGCTCGGAGGACTCCATGGCTACCCATCGCTCGGCCAAGAAACGCCACACCCAGTCGCTGAAGCGCCGCGCCCGGAACAACCAGACGCGCAAGACCGTGCGTGGCGCCGTCCGCAAGCTGCGCGACGCTGCGGCGGCCGGAACCGGTGACAAGCGGGAGCTGCTGAAGACGGCCGAGCGCCTCCTGCGCAAGGCCTCGAGCAAGGGCGTCCTGCACAAGAAGACCGTCTCGCGCACGGTCTCACGCCTCGCGAAGCTCGCAGCGAAGTAGAGTCCGCCCGCCTCTCGCGCCCGGCCGTCACGCGCAGACGGCCAGAACCAGCCGCTCGATCGCGAGCCGCGGCGCGACCGGAAGCCCGCCCTTCAGCGCCTCGTCGGTGCGGCGCACCGCGTCCAGACACGCGCGCAGCCTGCGCAGGTCGAAGCGCCGCGCCTGATCGACGATCTTCTGAGCCGCGAACGGATGCAGCCCGAGCTTCTTCTGGACCTCGCCCGCTTCGAGCGGCCGCACCTCGCGCGCGCGGAGCAGCCGGCGGAAATGGTTCGCGAGCGCGCCCACGACCGCGAGCGGCGCCTCGCCCTGGTCCGTGAGCTCCGCCACGACGCGCAGCGCGTTCGCCAGCCGGCGCTCGCCGATCGCGTCGGTCAGCTCGTAGAGCGCGCGCGGGCGCAGCTGGCCGACCAGCTCGTCGACGGTCTCGGCGTCGATCTTGCCCTGCTCGCCCGCGTACAGGCAGAGCTTCTCCAGCTCGAGCGACAGGCGATCGAGGTCTGCCCCGACCAGATCGAAGAGCGCCGCCGCGACGCCGCTGCCGGCGCGCGCGCCGCGCTCGGCCAGACGCGCCTCGATCCAGCGCCGCACGTCCGCGGGCCGGCTCGGCCCGGTGCAGTCGATCACGCGCCCGACCTTGGCGACCCGCTTCACCCACCGCTGGCGCTTATCGACGCTCGGCGCCTCGAGCACGAGGCAGGTGGTCTCGAGCGGTGCTTCCAGATACTCGACGAGCGCACCGTCGGTGAACTTCTCCGCGCGCTTCTCGCCGACCCCGCGCACCAGCACCAGGCGCGCGCGCGACATCATCGGCAGCGTCCGCGCCGCGGCGATGACCGCCGCCGGCTCGGTGCCCGAGACCGTGAAGTCGAAGCGATCCTCGTTGAAGTCGCGCGGCGCGCCCGCGAGCACCTGCTC
>CAZMKX010000329.1:1660-4880 GCA_964566375.1 uncultured Myxococcales bacterium | reverse complement strand
AGCGAGCCGATCTCGAGCAGGAAGACGGGAGCTCCATCGCGCAGGATCGCGACACCGCCGAGTGACGCAAGCGCGCGAAGCGGCGCCGGTGTCTCGCGCACGAACACCTCGAGGTCGTCCACCACGCGGTCCACGAGAAGCCCGAGCTTGAAGTCGCGCGCCTCGATCACGACCACGCACCCGCCCTCGGCCCGGGCCGCGGCGACGCCGAGCCGCGGGCCCAGGTCGACGAGAGGCAGCGGCTCGTCCTTCAGCATGAAGAACGCGTCGCCTCCCGTGCGCTCGACCGCGCAAGCCTCGGCCGAGAGCACCGCTTCGACCGCCGAGATCGGCAGCGCGACGCGCTCGCCGCCGACCTGCAGCACGAGAACGCGCTGCAGCGCGACCATCGACGGCAGATCCAGCACGAACGTCGTGCCCTTTCCCTCGGCGCTCTCGACGCTGATCGTGCCGCCGAGCGCCTCGACCTGGCGCTTGACCGCGTCCAGGCCGACGCCGCGGCCGGAGATGTCGGTGACACTGTCCCGTGTGGAGATGCCGGGCTCGAAGATGAACTCGCGGATGCTCTCGGGCGGCAGGTCCTCGGCCACCATCTCGACCAGGAGGCCGCGCGCGATCGCGCGCGCGCGCACCTTCTCGACGTCGATCCCGCGCCCATCCTCCTCGAGTCGGAGCTGCAGCCGCCCGGCCACGCGCGAGGCGCGCATGCGCAGCGTGCCGACGGGGCTCTTGCCCGCGGCTACGCGCTCCGCTTCGGTCTCGAGGCCGTGGTCGATGGCGTTGCGCACCAGGTGCAGGAGCGAGTCGTCCAGGTGGTCGAGGACGGCGCGGTCGACCTCGACCTCTTCGCCGGTCAGCTCGACGTGGACGCGCTTGCCGAGCTCACGCGCCAGATCCTGCGCGACGCGCGGCAAGCGCTCGAGCACGCGGCGGACGGGCGTGATGCGGATGTCGAGCGCGCGCCGGCGCAGCTCCCGGACGACCCGAGAGAGCTGATCGAGCTCGTCCCCGAATGCACCGTGCAGCTCCCAGTACGGCGCGCCGCGGTGCAGAGACTCGAGGCGGGCATGGCCCTGCATGAGCACGCCTACCGCGGCCAGGAAGCGGTCGATCGCCTCCGTGCGAACCCGAACCGTGCGCGGGAGCGGCGGTGCGCCGGTCTCGGGGCTTTTTTTTTGAGCCCGGAGGGAGCCGCGGTCGCAGCGGCCGCTGCGGGCTTCTGCGCGAGCCGCGCGAGCAGATCCTCGCGCGCGGCCGGCGGCGTGCCGTCCTGGTCCACGCACGCCACCATCTCCTCGAGCGCGGCGATCGCCTCGGCCACCAGGCCGAGCTGGGAGCGATCGAAGTCGGCGCCCGCGCGGAGCGGCTCCATCCAGTCCTCGAGCCGGTGCGCGAGAGACGAGACGGCGTCGTAGTCGAGCGACGCCGCCATGCCCTTGATGGAGTGGGCCATGCGGAAGAGCGTGTCGATCGCGCTCTCGGCCGGCTCGTCGCCCGCAGAGAGCGCCGCGAGCGCGCGACCCATCTCCTGGAGATGGTCACCCGCCTCGTCGACGAAAAGGGTCCTGTATTTCTCGAGATTCAGGGCGAGCCCCGGTCACTCGTCGGTCTTGGAGAGAGCCTTCTCCGCCACCTCGAGCACGTGGTCGGGCTTGAAGGGCTTCACGATGAAGTCGCGCGCGCCGGCCTCGAGCGCCTCCATCACGAGAGCCTCCTGGCCGAGCGCGCTGCACATCACGACGCAGGCGCCGGGATGGGCGGCCGCGATCTCGCGCAGCGCCTCGAGGCCGCTCTTGCGCGGCATCACGATGTCGAGCGTCAGCAGGTCGGGGAGATACTTCGCGAACGCCGCGACCGCCTCGTTTCCGTCGGCCGCCTCGCCCACGATCTCGTAGCCTCCGTCGGTCAAGATGTCCCGGAGCATCTCGCGCATGAACGCGGCGTCGTCCGCGATCAGAACCCGGTGTGCCATTCTTCCTGTCCTCCTGGCTGCCTTCGCTCTGCGGTGAGCAGAAGCGTCGCCCTCTCGATCAGACCCTCGGGATCGACCAGGCCCAGCGCCGAGTCGTCCTGATTCACCCACTCCACGAGCTCGCTCTCGATCTCGCCCGGCTCCGCCAGGCTGACCGGAACCTCGCGCTCGATCCGTCGCACCTGCCCGACGAGCACGCCGATGCGCAGCTCGCCGCGCTCCAACACCAGAACGTGACGGTGGTTCCGCGTCGGCGAGCCGGTGAGCAGCGCGCCGCCGTCGATGGCAGGCAGCGGCTCGCCGCGCACGTTCAACACGCCGCCGATCTCGAGCGGAATGCGCGGGATCAGGTGCGGCCGCTGCACGCCCGTCACCTCGACCACCGAGGCGAGCGGAATCGCGTACGCCTGGCCGGACACCTCGAAACGCAGCCACGGCATCGCTTCCATCGCGCTACCGCGTCCGGAACCGGCGAGCGACCTCGCCGAGCTGAACCGACATGTCGGAGAGGCGCGCCGCCTGGCGCACCATCTGCTCCATCGTGCGCGTCTGCGCGGCGAGCCCGCCGCGCATCTCGTTCACGGCCTTCGCGTTCTGGCCGACCACGACCGCGACGCGCTCGACGTCGCCGACCATTCGCTCGGAATCCGCGGCCTGGCTTCCGGCCTTCTGGAAGATGTCCTCGGCGCGGTGCGATGCCTCGGTGACGGCGATCTGCACCTTCTCGAGCGCGGCGAAGATCGCCTCGAGATCCTGGCGCCCTCCCCGCACGTCGTCGCGCATCGAGAGCGTCGCCTGCGCGATCCGCTTCGACTCCTCCTCGAGCTGGCGGATCAGGTCCTCGATCTGCTCGGCCGAGCTGCCCGCGCTCTCGGCCAGCTTGCGGATCTCTTCCGCGACGACCGAGAAGCCGCGACCCGCGTCGCCGGCGCGCGCGGCCTCGATCGAAGCGTTCAGGCTCAACAGGTGCGTCTTCTCGACGACGCTCGAGATCATCTCGGTGACGCGGTGCACCGAGTGGATCTTCCCCTCGAAGCTCTCCACCCGGATGCCCGCCTGCTCGATCTTCTCGAACAGGCTCTGCATCTTCGCCTGCGACAGCCGAGAGACGTCGACGCCTGCCGTGGCGCGCTGGCTGGCTTCGCTCGTGAGCAGAGAGGCGCGCCGGGCCGCGTCGGCGTTCGTCCGGAGCGACTCCGCGATCTCGTGGATGCGCGTGCGGATCTGCTCGACGTCCTTCTGCTGCTG
>CAZMKX010000329.1:0-1560 GCA_964566375.1 uncultured Myxococcales bacterium | reverse complement strand
CCCGCACCGATGGCAATCGCCGTGGTGAAGCCGAGCACGAGCTTCTGCGAGAGGTCGAGCCGCACGAGCCCTTCCGAGCGCAAGTTCGCCGCGAGATGCGGGCGCCTGGCTACTTCTCGGAGTCTGCAGGGAGCGGCTTGAAGTGCTGGAATCCGCTGGCGGCCGGGACGTACGGGCGGCCGTCGCGGGTGAAGCGAACGCCGCGCCCGCGCGCGAAGACACCGATCTCCGTCACGCGACAGCCGAGGCGACTGGCGTACTTCTCGGCCGACGGCCCGCGTTCGGGCGCAGCGAAGAGCAGCTCGTAGTCCTCGCCCCCCGAGAGCGCGAGCGCGAGCGGATCGAGCCCCAGAAGCGCGGCGGCCCGTGCCAGCCCGCGCGCCAGCGGCACGCGCGCGACGTCGACGTGCGCGCACACGCCGCTCTCGCGCGCGACGTGGCCGAGGTCCTGGGCGAGCCCGTCCGAGAGATCGATCGCCGCGTGCGCGAGTCCCGCGCGCGCGAGCGCGGCGCCGGCGCGATAGGGCGGGCGTGGTCGCAGCTGTCGGCGAACGAACGCGCGCTCCGAGGCCGTCGACGGCGAGTCTCCCTCGAGCAGAGCCAGACCCGCGGCCGCACCGCCGAGCTCGCCCGTGACCAGAACCCGGTCACCCGGGCGCGCGCCCGAGCGCAGCAGCGCACGACCGCGCGCGACCGAACCCACCACGCAGACGTTGATCAGCCAGAGCGGCGAGCGCACGGTGTCTCCGCCGACCAGCGGGCAGTGACTCGCGCGCGCGGAGCGCAGCAGGCCGTCGAGAAAGCCCTCGAGGCGCGCGGGCTCGACGCCCGACGGCACGCCGAGCGTCAGCAGGCAGCCGAGCGGCACCGCGCCCATCGCGCCGACGTCGGAGAGGTTCACCGCCAGCGACTTCTCGCCGAGCGCGCGCGCGTCCGTCGTGCGCCAGCGGAAGTGCACGTCCTCGACCAGCGCGTCGGTGGTGAGGACCAGCGAATCGCGTGGGCGGGGACGCAGGATCGCCGCGTCGTCGCCGATGCCGAGCTGCCAGACGCGCCGGTCGACGCGCGCCCGCCGCCGGATCGCCTCGATCAGCCCGAATTCGCCGAGCGCCCGCAGATCCACGCGTGGATCTTACGGGCGGACGCGGAATCCCGCTCAGGTCCTCGCGATCGCGCCCGGCGGACGCGCCGTCGCCCGGCGTGTCTTGCGCCGGGGCAGGAGCGGCTCCGCGAGCGCGAGCTCGAAGACCTCGTCCATCGTGCGCACGAAGTGGAACGAGAGCTTGCGCGCGAGCTCCGGCGGGACCTCTTCGAGGTCGTGCCGGTTCGCCTCGGGCAGGATCAGCGTGCGGATGCCGCGCCGCAGCGCGGCGAGCACCTTCTCGCGCACGCCACCGACCGGAAGAACGCGTCCGCGCAGGGTCACCTCGCCGGTCATCGCGACGTCCGCGCGGACGGGAATTCCGGTCAGAAGCGACATCACCGCCGTCGCCATCGTGATGCCCGCGGACGGGCCGTCCTTGGGCGTCGCGCCGGCCGGCACGTGCACGTGGATCTCGT
>CAZMKX010000328.1:0-4885 GCA_964566375.1 uncultured Myxococcales bacterium | reverse complement strand
GGTGGAAGGCGCCGTCGATCACGTTGTCGGGGCCCTTGAAGGTGCCCAGGAAGTCACCGTCCGGCGTGAAGTACTGGATGCGCTCCGAATCGGTGTCGGTGACGAACACGCGGCCGCTGCCGTCGACCTCGACCGAGCGCGGCCAGCGGAAGTGTCCGGGATCGACGCCCACGGGGTCGCCCCATTTGCGGATGAACGTGCCGTTCTCGGCGAACTTCTTGACCTGGTAGATGCGCGGATCCGTGACGTACACGACGCGGTTCACGGCGTCGAACGCGACGGAGCCGGGGCTCGGGAGACCGCTGAAATCCGCCGTGCCGGTTCCCGTCTGCCCGAACTGGCGCAGGTAGGTGCCGACCGCGTCGAAGACCTGTACGCGCCCGTTGCCGGTGTCGAAGACGTAGACCTGACCCGTGACGGGGTCGACCGCGATGCCGTGCGGGTTCCGCAGCTCACCGGGGCCGCTGCCGAGCGAGCCCCACTGTCGCAGCAGCGCGCCATTCGCGCTGAACTGGCGGATCTGGTGGAGGTCGTAGATCGCGACGTAGACGTCGCCCGTCGCCTGGTTGACGTCGATGCCCGCGCAGTTCAGGCAGGCCCACGAGAGCAGGTACGTGCCGTCGCGGTCGAACTTCTGCACGCGCGTGGCCTCGACGACGTAGACCGCGCCCGTGGCGTCGTGCACCGCGTTCTGGATCGTCAGCGTGAAGCTGCCGAGCGGGTTCGTGGAGTGCGAGCCGAACACGTGCACGACCGTGGCGGTATCCACGTCGGCTGCCGACGCGTTGCGCACTCCGAAGACCACCAGAACCAGCAGGAGCGGCGTAATCCGCGACATCGAGACTCCCCGCGGGACCGAGGGGAGTGGGCCAGACGCCGGTGAAGGTGACGTGGCCTTCCGGTCAAGTTGCGCGGAAGCGCGCGATCATCTCCGCGGGGATCCGGCGCGGGCGCTGGGTCTGCGCGTCGACGAAGGCCCAGGTGGTCACGGCCGAGACCAGCACCTCTCCGTCGGCGGGGCGCGAGAAGCGCGAGTGCCGGATGCTGCGCGCGCCGCTCATCGCCTCGACCCAGGTCTCCTCGACGATCTCCTCGCCGGGGAGCGCGGAGCGGTGGTAGTCGATCTCGTGGCGGCGCACGATCCAGATCGCGCCCTGCTCGCGCACCGATTCGTTGTCGGAGCCCCGGCGCATGGCGTGCGCTCCTGCGAGCTCGGCTACGAACGCGACCCAGCGCACGTTGTTCACGTGGCCGAGCTCGTCGCAGTCGTCCGCCTGGACGACGCGCGTGCGCCGGAAGACAGGCGCGCTCATTCCGCCTCGTGAAGCAGCGCCGCGCAGTAGTCCCGGTAGGGCGACGACGGCATGGCGGCCAGCGTGCGCTCGAGCCCGGCGGCGTCGAGGAATCCCTGGCGGAACGCGATCTCCTCGAGGCAGGCGATCTTCAGTCCCTGGCGCTGCTCGATCGTGGCGATGAAGTTCGCGGCTTCGAGCAGGCTCTCGTGCGTCCCGGTGTCGAGCCAGGCGATGCCGCGGCCGAGCCGCGTCGCGCGCAGGGCACCGCTCTCGAGGTACGCGCGGTTCAAGTCGGTGATCTCGAGCTCGCCGCGCTGCGACGGACGCAATGCCTTCGTGCGCGCGACGACCGTCGAGTCGTACAGGTAGATGCCGGGAATCGCCAGGTTCGAGCGCGGCTGCTTCGGCTTCTCGACGAGCGAGAGCACCTTGCCCTTCTCGTCGAACTCGACCACGCCGTAGCGCTCCGGGTCGCGCACCGGGTAGCCGAAGATCACCGCCCCCGAGACGAAGTCGCGCACGATCTCGTCGAGGCGCATGCGCCCGTAGAAGATGTTGTCGCCCAGGATCAGCGCGACGTCCTCGCCCGCGATGAACTCCTCGCCCACCAGGAACGCCTGCGCGATCCCCTTCGGCTCGGGCTGCACGGCGTACGAGAGCGAGATGCCCCAGGCGGATCCGTCGCCGAGCAGTGACTCGAAGCGGGGCACGTCGAGTGGCGTGGAGATCAGCAGGACTTCCCGGATTCCCGCGAGCATCAGCGTGGCGATCGGGTAGTAGATCATCGGCTTGTCGTAGACCGGCTGCAGCTGCTTGCTCACGACCTGCGTGAGCGGGTGCAGCCGCGTGCCGGCGCCACCTGCGAGGACGATTCCCTTCATGCGCACCTCATCGGCTGGAGCGCGGGCAGACTAGCGCCGGCCGACGAGCTTCTCGATCGCGTCCTCGGAAACGCCGGCTTCCCGCAACACGGCCGCCGTGTCCGCGCCCAGCTCGGGTGCGGGCCGGTTTGCGGGCATCGCGAAGTCCGAGAGCAGGAAGGGCGTCCCCACCGTCGGAAACGGGCCGACACGCGGGTGGTTCACCAGCGGCATGTAGCCCATCTCGCGCGCCTGCGGGTCGTGAGCGACCTCGTCCATGCGGCGTACGGCCGACCAGATGATGCCGGCCTTCTCGAGCGCGGTCTCCCACGCGTCGAGCGTGCGCGCGCGGAAGATCGGATCGAAGATCGCGACCAGCGCACGCGCGTTCTTGTAGCGCTCCACGGGCCCCGCGAAGCGCGGATCGTTCACGAGGTCCTCGCAGCCGAGCGCGCGGCACACGCTCGGCCAGTAGCGGATCGAGTCGACCATCACGAGCATCAGCCAGCGCGCGTCCTGGGTCGGGTACAGATTCCAGAGCGGATTGCGCGGGGCTTCCCGATCGTGCATCGGCGGGCTCTCGCCGGCGACGAGCACCTGCGCCAGGTCGTTGCCCTGGATGTACATGCCGATCTGCAGGAGCGACACCTCGACGGCCTGTCCCTCGCCGGTCTGATCGCGGACCCGCAGCGCGGCCAGGACTCCGCACACCAGCGACATGCCGGCAGCGTGATCGCCCACGCCCGGGCGCAGGAACGCGGGCGTCGCGTCGGGAGCGCGCATGAGGTCCATCATCCCGGTTCGCGCCCAGTACGCCGTGTAGTCGAACGCGGGCCGGTCGGCCTCGTCGCCGCGCGTGCCGTAGCCGTTCAGCGTCGCGTGCACGAGCGCGGGCTTGCGCGCGCGGAGCGTCGCCGCGTCGAGACCGAAGCGACGCTGCCGGCCGGGGAGCAGGTTCGTGAGCACCACGTCCGCGCGGTCGATCACCGCGCGCAGCGCGTCGAGCGCCTCGGTCCGGGTCAGGTCGAGCGCGAGCGAGCGCTTGCCGCGGTTGTCCATCTCGAAGGCGGGGGAGAGGTCGATGTCGGCCGAGAAGCCGTTCATCCGCGGGCGGGTGTGCCGGTAGAGCTCCCCCTCGGGTACCTCGACCTTGATCACCTCGGCGCCCAGGTCCGCCAGCAGCGCCCCCGCGGACGGGGCGGCGACGAAGCTGGCGATCTCGACGACCCGGATTCCCGCGAGCGGTGCTGGCATGCGGCGAACCTCGCAGCCGGGGGCGCGGGGTGTCAAGGAGCATGCTATAACGCCGCCCATGGCCAAGAAGGGCGCTCGCGAGAAGATCAAGCTGGAAAGCACTGCCGGGACCGGGTTCTTCTACACCAGCCGGAAGAACAAGCAGAACACCCCCGACAAGCTCGAGATCAAGAAGTACGACCCCGTCGTGCGCAAGCACGTCGTGTTCAAAGAGGCGAAACTGAAATAGCGCGGCGGTCGGGCGTAGAATCCGGTCCATGGATTTCGCCCTCGACGCCGACTACCAGAGCATCGCTTCCGAGGCCGGCAAGCTCGCCAGCGCGTTCAACGACGACTACTGGCTCGAGCACGACGAGAAGCACCAGTTCCCCTGGGAGTACTACAACGCCTTCGCGGCCGCGGGCTGGGTCGGCGTTCTGGTCCCCGAGCAGTACGGCGGTGCGGGCCTGGGCGTGATGCACGCCGGCGCGCTGCTTCGCACGGTGGCGAACAGCGCGGGCGCGATGAACGCCGCCTCGACGCTGCACCTGTCGATCTTCGGCATGGGCCCGGTGATCCACCACGGCTCCGAAGCGATGAAGCAGAAGTACCTGCCGGCTACGGCCGCCGGCGAGCTGCACGTCTCGTTCGGCGTGACCGAGGACGACGCGGGCACCGACACCTCGCGCATCCGCACCTTCGCCAGGCGCGACGGCAACCGCTGGATCGTGAACGGGAAGAAGGTCTGGAACACGAAGGCCCAGCAGGCCAGCAAGATCCTGCTCCTCACACGCACGACGCCGCGCGAGGAGTGCAAGCGGCGCATGGACGGGATGACGCTGTTCCTGGCCGATCTCGACCGCGCGCACTGCGAGATCCGCGAGATCCCGAAGCTCGGGCGCAACGCCGTGAACTCGAACGAGGTGTTCATCCACGACCTGCCCGTCTCGGACGAGGACGTCGTAGGAGAGGTGGGCAAGGGCTTCTACACGCTGCTCGACGGGATCAACCCGGAACGCATCGTGATCTCGGCGGAAGCCGTTGGGATCGGCTTCCGCGCGCTCGAGCGGGCCACCGCGTACGCCAAGGAGCGCACCGTCTTCGACCGCCCGATCGGCCAGAACCAGGCGATCGCCCACCCGCTCGCGGACTCGTACAGCGAGCTCGTCGCCGCGGACCTGCTGTGGCAGAAGGCCGCGTGGACCTACGACCGCGGCGAGCCGGCGGGCGCGCTCGCGAACATGGCGAAGTTCCGCTGCGCCGATGCGTCGTTCCGCGCCTGCGATCGCGCCCTGCAGACGCTCGGCGGCTTCGGCTACGCGCGCGAGTATCACGTCGAGCGCTACTGGCGCGAGGCCCGGCTGATGCGTCTCGCGCCGATCTCGCAGGAGATGGCGCTGAACTTCGTGGCGGAGCACGTGCTGGAGCTGCCGAGGTCCTATTGACTTCGCTCGGCTGCGCCTCGCTGCGCGCCGCTTCGCGGCTTGCGGGCCGGAC
>CAZMKX010000327.1:0-4887 GCA_964566375.1 uncultured Myxococcales bacterium | reverse complement strand
CGACGACGAACACGTTCTGCGGCTTGATGTCGCGGTGGATCAGGTTCGCGCCGTGCCGGCGCGTGAGGGCCGACAGCACCTCGACGACGTAGCGGACGATCTGCGCGAGCGAGCGCGCGTCGCCGGGCTCTCCGCCTCCCGCGGCCGGCCCGAGCCAGTCCCCGTGGATCTGCGCGAGATTGCGGCCTTCGATGAAATCCATCGTGTAGAAGCTGCAGCCCGTACCCGGGTCCTCGCCGAACTCGTAGATGTGGATCAGGTTCGGGTGCTGGATGCGCGAGAGCAGCTCGGCCTCGCGCCGGAAACGCCGCAGCGTCTCGCGATCGGTCTGTCCGGGCTTCAGCAGCTTGAGCGCGCGGCGAGCGTCGAACAGATCCGGGTCGACGACCTCGAAGATCCACGACATGCCGCCGCCGGCGATGTAGCGGCGGACGGGATAGCGGCCGATCCGCTGCAGCGACTCGGGCCGGAGAGGCTCGGTCATCCGTGCGCTCCGCCATCGACGACCAAAGCTGTCTCCTCCGCCGCCGGGCTCGTTGGGGCGGGATTATACTGGCGCGTCCGTACAGATTCGGGATGATGCCCGCCCGATGGCACTCCGCTGCGGAATCGTGGGCCTTCCGAACGTGGGCAAGAGCACGCTCTTCAACGCGCTCACCGATTCGCGCATCGCCGCCGAGAACTACCCTTTCTGCACGATCGAGCCGAACTCGGGAATCGTCCCGGTTCCGGACGCGAGGCTCGCAAAGCTCGACGCGCTGGTCCACTCCGCGCGGATCGTGCCCGCCACCGTCGAGTTCGTGGACATCGCCGGACTCGTGCGCGGGGCGTCGCAAGGCGAGGGACTGGGCAACAAGTTCCTCGCCCACATCCGCGAGACCGCCGCGATCATCCACGTGGTGCGCTGCTTCGAGGACCCCGACGTCGTGCACGTGGACGGCTCGGCGGACCCGCTTCGCGACGTGGAGACGATCGAGACGGAGCTCGCGCTGTCGGACCTCGACACCGCGGAGAAACGCGCCGATCGCGCGCGCAAGGTCGGAAAGTCGGGCGACAAGGAGGCCCAGGCCGAGTGCGCGTTCTTCGAGAAGCTCGTCGCGCACCTCTCGGCGGGAAAGCCCGCGCGCACGATCGAGGTTCCCGACGCGCAGGCCAGAGCCTTTCGCGAGTCGTGGCTGCTGACGGCGAAGCCGGTCCTGTACATCGCGAACGTCGACGAGTCCGCTCTCGCGGACGGCAACGCGCTGTCCCAGGCGCTCGAGACGTTCGCGCGCTCGACCGGCGCCGGCTGCGTGCGCATCTGCGCGAAGGTCGAGGCGGAGCTCGTCGAGCTCGACGCGGAGGAGCGCGCGGCATTCCTCGCGGAGCTCGGCGCCGACGAAGGCGGCCTGGCGCGGCTGATTCGCGAGGCATACCGGCTGCTCGACCTGATCTCGTACTTCACCGCCGGTCCCAAGGAGGTCCGCGCATGGACGATCCGGCGCGGTACGAAGGCGCCGCAGGCGGCCGCCGAGATCCACACCGACTTCGAACGCGGCTTCATCCGTGCCGAGGTGATTCCCTTCGACGAGTATCTGAGCTGCGGCGGCGAGAATGGCGCCAAAGAGCGCGGCAAGATGCGCGTCGAGGGCAAGGACTACGTCGTCGCCGACGGCGACGTCATGCACTTCCGCGTCAGCTCCTGAAGATCCGCAGCGGCAGGAACGAGACGGACTGGAGCCCTGCGGCGATCCAGAAGAACCCGTGGTACACGCGCAGAGGCTCGGTCGCGTGTGCGAGCAGCGGGTCGAGCGCGGCTCCCACGAGCGCGGGCGCGACGCCGCAGACACTGCCGACGATCACGCTCGCCACCACGAGCGTCCGCGCCGGCGCCTCGGGCGGCGCGAGGTCGAAGAGCACGCGCGTGTCGGCCACGCCGTAGCCGGCGGTCACGATCGCATTCAGGAAGAAGAACGCGATTGCGGCCGCGAGCGTGGCGGTGCCGGGCGTCTCGAGCTGCGCCAGTCCGACGTAGAGCGCCGCACTGGTGAGCGCACCGAACCGGAAAACGACGTACGGGCCGATGCGGTCGATCAGGATTCCCCACAAGTACAGCGACACCAGGCCACCGAGGAACTGCGCGATCGTCGCCAGCACGACGTCGGCGTTGTCGAATCCCAGCGCGCGCCGCAGCATGACCAGCGTGAACGGCAGCACCGAGACGCGAATCGCCGCATTCCAGGTGGTCCCGATCAGGTAGCGGCGCAGGCGCAGGTCCTGTCGCACGAGCGCGAGCGCCTCGCGTGCGCGGATCCGCGTGGCGCTGCGTTCGCTCCGCTCCGGCAGGCGCGAGATGAGCGCCATGCGCACCAGGCCGAGCCCCCAGGCGACGGCGAAGAGCACTCCGAAGCCGCGGTCGTGGCGCGCCAGCCACCACTGCCCGCCGACGAAGAAGACGATCACGGCCAGGTGCCAGGTCGTGCGGATCGTGCCGAAGAAGCGGCCGATGCGGTCGCTGTCGACGAAGCCGCGAAGCGTCGGAAACCAGACCAGATCGGAGAGGTTCAGGCCGGTTGCAGTGATCGCCAGCGCCGTGAAGACGATCGCCAGGGCAGGCGTGGGCTCGAGCGCCGCGAGCGAGCCGAAGAAGATCAGCGGAAAGCTCGCGAGCTGCGCGACGAGCTGGCCGGCGAGCAGGATCGAGCGCTTCGAGAACCAGGAAACCAGCCGCAGCGCGGGAAGCTGCAGCGCTTGGAGGGCGAACAGGATTCCGCTCTGCAGGCCAACCAGGGTCTCGCTCGCGCCGAGCGAGATCAGGGCGAGCGTCGGCAGCTGTCCGGTGAACGCCGTCCAGAACGTCATGCCGGGCACGTTGCTGGCGATCGCCAGTCGGCGGCCGCGCGCGCGTTCGGTCTCGGTCAGAGGCGGCGCGATCGGCTGCATCGTCGCGGGAGCCGCGCTAGCTGGAGAACAGCGGCGCGAGCCCGCGTCGCAGCTCGGCCAGGTCACCGCTCGGTGCGAACACCACCATGCGCGAGACCCCCTCGGCCGCGTAGCCGCGCGCGGCGTCGGGATCGGCGGGACCCAGGCAGGTGATCTCGATCGGGTCCGGCTGGCGCGCCGAAGCGCGCGCGGAGTCCGCCAGCTCGGCGCGCAGCTCGGCCAGGCGGTCGAGCGTGACGCCGAGCGGGAAGAAGCCGTCGCCGATCCGGCCCGCGCGCCGCGCGGCAGCCTTCGTGTGCCCGCCGATCACGATTGGAACACCGCCAGGCTGAAGCGGCTTCGGGCTCGAACGAACGCGGGTGAAGCGCGTGGACTTCCCCGAGAAGCTCGCGACGTCGTCACGCCACAGCACGCGCATCGCGGCGATCGCCTCCTCGGCGCGCTCGGCGCGGTCGTCGAACGAGGTTCCGATCGCGTCGGCTTCCTCGCGCAGCCAGCCGAGCCCGACCCCGAGGATCAAGCGGCCCCCGGAGAGCCGATCGAGGGTGGCGAGCTCCTTGGCCAACACCACCGCGTTTCGCTGCGGAAGGATCAGCATTCCCGGGGCGAGGCGGATCCGCGACGTCGCGCCCGCCACGAAGGCCAGCCAGGCCAGCGGGTCGGGCAGGGCGAGGCCCTCGACGGGCATCCTCCCGCTCGGATCGTAGGGATACGCCGAGCGGTAGCCGACCGGCTCGACCACGTGCTCGACCGGCCAGATCGACTCGAAGCCGAGATCCTCTACCAGGCGCGCGAAGTCGCGCGCGAAGGCACCGTCCTCGACCGGCGCGAGACCGTACGGCGGAATGATCCCCAGCTTCACCGCCGCGATCCTACGCGACGCGGCGCGCCGTTACCGGCGCTTGCTGGTCGCGCTCGCCTGGTAGTCCTCGATCAGCTTCTTCTGGATCTCGCCCGGAACCGGCGCGTACTTCGAGAACTCGAGGGTGAACTCCGCCTTGCCCTGGCTGCACGAGCGAAGGTCGGTCGCGAAGCCGAACATCTCCGCGAGCGGCACCTCGGCCTCGACCTGCGTGAAGCCGTCGAGATCGGTCGAGCCGACCACCATGCCGCGGCGCTGCATGATCACCTTCATGTAGGCGCCCTGGAAGTCGCTCGGACCTTCGACCTCGAGCTTCATGATCGGCTCGAGGATGACGGGCTTCGCCGCCAGGTAGGCCTCGCGGAACGCCGAGCGCGCCGCGACCTGGAACGCCAGATCCGACGAGTCGACCGCGTGCGACTGGCCGTCGTTCAGCACGACCTTCACGCCCAGAACCGGCGCGCCGATCAGGTCGCCCTTCGCGAGCGCCGAGATGAAGCCCTTCTCGCAGGCCGGGATGTACTCGGTCGGGATCGCGCCGCCGCGGACCTCGTTCGAGAAAACGAACTCGTCCGAGCCGGGGATCGGCTCGATGTAGCCGCCGACCTTCGCGTACTGGCCCGAGCCGCCGGTCTGCTTCTTGTGCGTGTAGTTGTAGTCCGCGCGGCGCGAGATGCACTCGCGGTAGGCGACGCGCGGCGCGCCCGTCTCGACCTCGCAGTTGTACTCGCGCTTCATGCGCTCGACGTAGACGTCGAGGTGCAGCTCGCCCATGCCCTCGATGATGGTCTCGTTCGAGTCCTCGTCGACGGAGGTGCGGAAGGTCGGGTCCTCGCGCACGAAGCGCTGGAGCGCCTTGCCGAGGTTGTCGGCCATCTTGTTGTCTTTGGGCTTGATCGCGAGGGAGATGACGGGCTTGGGCACGAACATCGACGACATCGCGACGTTATAGTTCTGCTCCGTGAACGTGTCGCCCGAGGCGCAGTCGATGCCGAAGAGCGCGACGATGTCGCCCGCGGTCGCGCGGTCGATGTCTTCCATCTTGTCGGCGTGCATGCGCACGAGCCGGCCGACCTTGTGCTTCCGCTTGGTGCGCGCGTTCA
>CAZMKX010000326.1:0-4887 GCA_964566375.1 uncultured Myxococcales bacterium | reverse complement strand
CTACTACGAGGCGCTCGACGCGTTCACCCGCCACCTCGATCCGAAGCTCGGCGGGCGCTGCGTGCAGTGGGCCGAGATCGGCGGGCGGAAGTACCACGTGATCGGCGGCGTGGTCTCGCACGCGGTCGTCAACCCGACCTTCGACCCGATCGCGAAGGCCGGCGCGATGCACGAGTACTTCCGCGGAAATCCGCACGGGCGCTCGCCGCTCGAGTTCCTGCGCGAGCGCGAGCCGATCCCGGCCGCGTACCGAAACCGCGACGCCCGCCTGGCGGTGATGGACAAGCAGGGGCTGGAAGCAATCTGGCTCTTCCCGACGCTCGGCGTGCTCTACGAGGAGCTTCTCAAGCGCGACACCGAGGCGGTCACCCTCACCTTCCGCGCCTTCAACCAGTGGCTGGACGAGGACTGGGGCGTGGCGTACCGCGAGCGGATCTTCGCGGCGCCCTACATCCCGATGGTCGACCCGGCGTTCGCGGTGCGCGAGCTCGAGTGGGCGCTCGCGCGCGGCGCGCGCGTGATCTGCATGCGCCCGGCGCCGGCCTGGACCGCGAGCGGCCCGCGCTCTCCCGGCGATGCGCTCTTCGACCCGTTCTGGGCGCGCGTGAACGAGGCAGGGATCGCCGTGGTCGTGCACGCGGGCGACAGCGGCTACACGGCGAACGGCTACGCGCCCGACGGCTTCGGCGCGACCTTCGGCGGTGGCTGGAAGCCCACGATCAAGTCGTTCAACATCGAGCGCGCCGCGCACGACTACCTGATCACGCTCGTCTTCGAGAAGCTCTTCGACCGCTTCCCGAACCTGCGCATCGCATCGGTGGAGAACGGCTCGGACTACCTCGTGGACCTGTTCAAGAAGCTGCGCTCCACCGCGAAGAAGATGCCCGGGTACTTCCGGGAGGACCCGGTCGACACGTTCAAGCGTCACGTCTGGATCAATCCCTTCTGGGAGGACGACGTGTACGAGATCACCGCCGCGATGGGTCCGGAGCGCGTGATCTTCGGCTCGGACTGGCCGCACATCGAGGGCATGCCGCAGCCGCTCGACTACGTGGATGAGCTCGCGCGCTTCGACGCCGCCACGCGGCGGCGCATCCTGCGCGAGAACGTGCGCGAGCTGAACACGCTCCGACCGACCTGAGCTCGGCACTCGCCGATCGACCCGGGAGAGAAGATGACGACGCTGAAGCCGCGGGAGCTCGGATTCGACGACGAACGGCTGGCGCGCGTCTCGCGCGCGATCGATGCAGACATCGAAGCCGGCCACTGTCATGGCGCGGCGCTCGTCGTCGCGCGCGGCGGACGCATCGCGCTCGAGCTGGTGGCGGGCTATGCCGAGCGCGGCTCGAGCCGCCGGCTCGAGCGCGACGCCGTCTTCGCCACGATGTCGGTGGGCAAGCAGTTCACCAACACCCTCGTGCTCGCGCTCGTCGAGCGCGGCGCGCTGCGGCTACACCAGCCGGTGGCGGAGGTTCTTCCCGAGTTCGGCGCGCTCGGCAAGCAGCAGGTCACCCTCTTCCAGCTGCTCACGCACACGAGCGGGATCACCTCGGCGATCCCCGTCGTCCCGCCGGACGTCCTGATCAGCATCGAGAAGATGGCCGCGTGGGCGTGCAACCAGGCGCTCGAAGCGCTGCCGGGCGCGCGGGTGAACTACTCGATCACCGTCGCGCACGCGGTCCTGGCGGCGATGTGCCTGCGCGCGGACGGCGGCCGGCGCTCGTTCGCCGCGATGCTCGAGGACGAGATCTTCCGCCCGCTCGGCATGCGCGAGACGGCGCTCGGGACCCGCGACGACCTGTCGAAGCGCCTCTGCCCGGTGCGCGCGGCGTACCAGGGTCCCGGACTCTTCGATCCCGCCGCGCTCGAGGGAATCGGTCAGCTGCTCGCGATCCCGGGCTGCGAGATCCCGGCGGGCGGCTTCGTCACCACCGCGCACGACCTGCACCGCTTCGCCGAGATGCTCCGCCGCGGCGGCGAGCTCGACGGCGCGCGCGTGCTCTCGCCCGCGACGATCGACTACTGCGCGCGAAACCACACCGGCGACCTGCCGAACGAGCTCTGGAACTACACCGTCGGGCTGCGCGGCTGGGCACCCTTCCCCGCCTACATCGGCATCGGCTTCTTCGTGCGCGGCGAGACGCTGACCCCGGGACCGTTCGGCGCGCTCAACTCGCCCCGCACCTTCGGCGGCTTCGGTGCGGGCTCGACCGCGTTCTGGATCGATCCCGCGCGCGAGCTCACGTTCGCGTTCCTGTCGACGGGCCTCATGGAGGACAGCCATCACGTCGAACGCCTCTCGCGGCTCTCGGACCTGGTGGTCGCGGCGCTGGTCGCGTGAGGGAGAAGATGAAGTTCGGCGTGCTGCAGTTCTTCTCGTGGACGCGGCGCGTCCCGCTCGAGACCGTTTACGAGCGCGCGCTCGAGCGGATCGAGATCATGGACCAGGGCGGCTACCACGCGGTGTGGCTCGCCGAGCATCATTTCAACACCTACAGCGTGTGCCCGTCGACGACGCTGATGGGCATGCACGTGGCGTCGCGCACGAAGCGGCTGCGCATCGGCACGGCCGTGACGCTCGCCGGCTTCTACCACCCGCTTCGGCTCGCGGAGGAGCTCGCGCTGCTCGACAACCTGTCGGGCGGGCGGCTCGACTGGGGCGCGGGACGTGGCTACGACCCGACGGAGTTCCGCGCCTTCGGCGTGCGCGTCGAGGACAGCGCCGCCCGCATGCGCGAGTGCGTCGACATCGTGCTGCAGGCGTTCGGTGACGGCCGCTTCAGCCACCGCGGGAAGAACTGGCAGTTCGAGGACATCGAGGTCCTGCCCAAGCCGCGGCAGAAGCCGCACCCGCCGGTCTGGCTCGCGGCCTCGTCGCCGGAGTCCGTGCAGCGCGCGGCCGAGGCCGGCTTCTCGATCCTGATGGATCCGCACTCTTCGCACGCGGAGATCGGCGCGAAGAAGGAGCTCTACTGGAAGGCGCTCGCCGCGCACGGTCACTCGCCCGAAGGCCGCGAGTTCCCGACCGCGCGCATGATCGCGATCGCGAAGACCGACGCCGAGGCCGAGGCCGTCGCGCGCGCCGGCGCGGAGTGGACGCTCGCCTCGTACAAGAGCTCCCCGGCGAATCCCGCCGACAAGAACGAAGCGGTGGAGCGCTACGTGAACGAGGTCGCGATCCACGGCTCGCCCGCGCGCGTCGTCGAGCAGATCCAGGCGCTTCGCGAGCGCATCGGGCTCGACTACCTGATGTGCGCGCCGCTCTCGCACGAGTCGTTCATGCGCTTCACCGACGAGGTCCTGCCGAAGCTCGCATAGCCCGGGTCAGCGCGGCTGCAGCCCCGCGAGCCGCTCCGACGCCTCGACGTAGCCTTCCACGAGGTCGTAGATCACCTCGCGGCACGAGCGCACCTCGGTCATCAGGCCGACGGTCTGGCCGACCGGATTGAAGGCGACCTCCTGCGCGTGCGGCGAGCCGGCGTAGCGGCTGGTGCGCGCGATCGCGTCCATCGTGACCATCCCCTGCAGCGGCATGCCGAGCGGCTTGGGCGCGTCCTCCTTCTCCCATCCCTCGGTCCACTCGTTGCGCAGCATCCGGCAGGGCTTGCCCGTCCAGGAACGCGAGCGCACCGTGTCCTCGCTGGTCGCGCGCAGGTACGATGCGATCTGCGCGGGCTGCGCCTCGGCCTCCTCCACCGCGAGCCAGAGCGAGCCGGTCCAGACGCCCTGCGCGCCGATCGCGAGCGCCGCCGCGATCTGCGCGCCGGTGCCGATCCCGCCCGCCGCGAGCACGGGCAGCGGCGCCACCGCTTTCACGACCTGCGGCCAGAGCACGAGGCTGCCGATCTCGCCGGTGTGGCCGCCGCCCTCGGTGCCCTGCGCGATCACGATGTCGACACCCGCGTCGCGATGGCGGATGGCCTGGTGCACGCGCCCGCAGAGCGCGGCGACCAGCCGCCCGCTCGCGTGCACGTGCTCGATCACGTCGCTCGGGGGTGTCCCGAGCGCGTTCGCGATCAGCCGCACCTTCGCGTGCTTCAGCGCGACCTCGATCTGCGGCGCGGCCGTCGCCGCCGTCCAGCCGATCAGCTCGTTCGCGCGGTTCTCCGGGGGAAGCTCGGGGACGCCGTGGTCGGCGAGAAGCTTGGCCGCGAACTCGCGGTGACGCGCCGGGATCAGCGCGCGCAGCTGCTCCTCGAGCTTGGCCGGGTCGATCTCGCCCTTCCCTTCGTACTTCTGCGGGATCACGAGGTCGACGCCATACGGATGATCGCCCACGTGCTCGTCGATCCAGCGCAGCTCGATCTCGAGCTGCTCCGGCGAGAAGCCGACCGCTCCGAGCACGCCGAAGCCGCCCGCCTGAGAGACCGCGGCGACGACGTCGCGGCAGTGGCTGAAGGCGAAGATCGGAAACTCGATGCCCAGTCGGTCGCAGAGCTCGGTGTGCACGGGAGGGCCCTCCAGATTGGAACGGAATCGTACCGTATCCGGCGGCGCTGCTTTGCGAGTAGGATGCGGGGGATGCCGCTCTCCTCCGAAACGGTCGGGATCTCGGGCGAGCCGCTCGAGAGCAGCGTCGACGCCCGCTGGACCATGGCGTACGCGGCCGGGCTCGGCGACGCGCGGCCGCTCTACCTGGACACGCGCGCGCGACCGGACGTGCTCGCGCACCCGCTCTTTCCCGTCTGCTTCGAGTGGCCGGCGTTCCTGTCGACGAAGCACCTGCCGGTCGGCGGCCGCCTGTCGACGGCGGAACGCGTGCGCGGCGTGCACGCGACGCACGATCTCGTCCTGCACAAGCCCCTTCGCGCGGGCGTGAAGCTGCTGACGCGCACCTGCATCAGCCGCGTCGAGCGCCGGCCCGCGGGCGCGTTCCAGGTCGTGCGG
>CAZMKX010000325.1:0-4925 GCA_964566375.1 uncultured Myxococcales bacterium | reverse complement strand
GGGCAGGCGGCGATCAAACGCGACTCCTCGAAGCGCAACTCGAATGCGTTTTCGCCCGCACCTATCGGATGCGGCGCGGAGGCGCTTTACGCGCTCGCGGCCAGCGCGCGCTCGACCTCGACGACGAAGGCCTGGTAGTCGTCCTGTGAAGCGACGCGCGCGTCGGGCCGGCGAACGACCGCCATGCCCGGCGCAGCGACGTTCTCGTCACTTCGCGCGACCACGACCAGCCGGAGCGTCGGCGCGAAGCCGAGCAGTCGCCCCACGAAGCGGCGCCAGCCGAGACCCTGGTGCGCGTCGAGAGGGTCCTCGACCATGCTGCCGACGATCAGCGCCGGGCTCTCGCCGCGAATCACGTACTGCTTGAAGCGCTGCAGTGCGTCGCCCGGATTCTGGAAGATGTGGATGCGCGTTCCCTCGGCCTGAAGACCGCGCTTCAGCAGCTCCAGGACCGGCAGCTCGGAATCGACGCAGATGACCACCCCCGCCCGCGTGACCGGCGCCGCGGCGGCGACCAGGCGCTCCAGGATCGGCGGTCGGTCCTGCGTCAGCGTCGGCTCGCCGTCGCTGTGGGGTGGCGCGACGAGGCTCGGTGGATCGATCTCGAGCACCGGCGGCGGCTCCGGCGGCGCGCTGTCCCACGACTCGGCCGCCGACTCGAGCGACCGCGCGGAGGCTGCCGCGCTGGCGCCCTCGTCCTCGAGTCGTGCGCCCTCGAGTGCCAGGAACTCCGGCGAGAGCGGGCTCGGCAGCAGGATCCCCTGCGGACCGCGCCACTGCAGCGCCGGGTCGTCGAGTGGCTCGAAAGTGAAATCGCCCTCGGTCCACTCGAAGATGCGCAGGATCGCCTGCACGGCGGCGTCCCAGAGCGTCGCCTCGGCCACGTCGGTGTCGGGCCCGCCCGGCACGCCTGCCCGCTTCAGGATCAGGTCCCGCTCCAGGTCGCCGTCCTCGAGCGCGACCCGGACGATTCCGCCGTCGCGCAGGCCCAGCCAGGCCACCCCGCCGTTCTCGGAACAGATCTCGAGCGCCCCTGTCTTTCGCGACAGGGCGACCACCTGCAGAAGCTCGGGCAGGCTGAGATCAGAGAGGTTCCCGGCAAGGCTCATGAAAGGCTCCGCCTCCCCGATCGGATCGGGCGGTCGGCGACCTTACGCCCGCTGCGGGATCCGGAGCTCCTCGCCGTCGACGTCGACCCAGGAGACGTGCACGGCGATGCCCCAGCTGTGCGCACCCGGCACCACCTCGGAGAGCGCGGACAGGAGCGCCCGCTCCTTGCTGGCGCCGTCGGGCAGGATCAGGTGCAGGCCCGACTCGGTCTGGTTCTCGGCCAGGCCGTGGATCAGGCCGCGCAGGAGCGGCACGGCCTCTTCGCAGAAATCGATGCTCCCCGGACACGCCAGGAGCGCCGCGGGACTGCGCATCATCAGGAGCTTCGCCGCCGCGCTGCGCATCGTGCGCAGCACCGGCCGCCCGCCGCGCGCGCTGCCCGAGCCCGCGCCGACCAGCAGGATGCGTGGCGCCGAGAGCGGCCGCTCTCCCGGCAGAAGCGCGGCCTCGCCCGTCTGCCCCGACACGTAGCCGGAGCGGAGGTGCTCCGAGATGAGCCCGCAGAGGCGCCAGTCGACCAGCCCCGCGTCCCCGCGCAGCGGCCGCTCGTCCTCGGGCACCGGAACCAGGATCGTGTCGGCGGGCGCCTCGATCACCGAGCCGGGGAAGAGCGAAAGCTCCAGCCGACTCATGCCGCCGGGCCTCTCGCGCCGCGCACCTGCTTGGCCACGAGGTCGAGCACACCGTTCACGAAGGACGGCGACTTGTCGCCGGCGAAGCGGCGCGCGACCTCGACCGCCTCGTCGATCACGACCTCGGTCGGGGTCGTGGGCTCGTAGAGCAGCTCGAAGGCGGCGATGCGCAGGACCGCGCGATCCACCGCGGCGAGCCGTTCGACCTTCCAGTGCTCGCTCGCGCGCGCGATCTCGAGGTCGATCTCCTTGCGGTTGCTCGCCACGCCGACGGCGAGCTCGAGCGCCCGGACGTGCGTGCGCTGCGGCAGGTTGAACTGGGCGCAGACGTCCTCGAACGAGGCGCGCACGGCCTCGACGTCGAGCTCGGCATTCGCGTGATCGGCGGCGAAGAGCACCTGCAGCGCCGCCTCGCGCGCCATGCGCCGGGTGCCGTGCGACCCCACGTTCAGCGACCTCCTGCCAGCGCGCGGCACAGGCTCGACATCTCGACCACGACCTCGGCGGCCTCCGCGCCCTTGTTGCTGCCCGACTCGCCCGGCTTCACGGCGCGCTCGAGCGCCTGGTCGACCGTCTCGGTCGTGAGCACGCAGAACGCGATCGGCAGGTTCTCGGCCAGCGCCACGCGCCCGACGCCCTCGGTGACACCCTGACAGACGTACTCGAAGTGCGGTGTGTCGCCTCTCACCACCACGCCGATCGCCACCAACGCGTCGTAGCGACCGCTGCGCGCGGCGCGTTGCGCGGCGAGCGGGATCTCGAAGGCGCCGGGAACCCAGAGCGCGTCGACGTCCGTGCAGCCGAGCTCGCCGAGCCGCGCGGCGCAGCCCTCGAGCAGACGCAGCGTGATCAGGTGGTTGAAGCGCGACACGACGACCCCGACGCGCAGGCCGCGTCCGTCCAGGGTCGTCTCGAGCGTGCGTGTCTCGCGAGCTTGCATCAGGACTCTTCTACCACTCCGCAACGCAGTGCAGGTCCGGACCGAGACGGCGGGCGTCGAAGCGCACCGGACGCAGCGCTTCGCGCAGCCGCTCGACCCCCAGGCCGCCCAGAACCGCGCGGCCGTCGCCTCCAATGAGTAACGGAGCCAGGAAGAAATGCATACGGTCGACCAGGCCTGCGGCCAGGAGCGCGGACGCGAGCCCACCCCCGCCCTCGACGAGACACTCGTTCACGCCCAGGCGCCCGAGCTCGCGCCAGGCCGCACCGAGATCGAGCCGCGCGCCGCGCTTGCGCACGCGCACCACGCGCGCGCCGGCGCGTTCGAGCCGCGCGGCGCGGCGGTCGGGAGCGTCGCGAGCGCCGAGGATCCAGGCGGTTTCTGGCCTCGACACGTCGAGGATCCGCGCGTGCGGCGGAGTCCGGAGGCGCGAGTCCACGACCACGCGCAGCGGCCGGTGTACCACTCGCCCGTTGCGCCGCGCGGTGAGCTCCGGATTGTCCGCGAGCAGCGTCTCGGAGCCGACCACGACCGCGTCCGTGCGCGCGCGCAGGCGGTGCACGAACGCGCGCGCGGGCTCGCTCGTGATCCAGCGCGACTCTCCGCTGCGCGTCGCGATCCGGCCGTCCAGACTGGCGGCGAGCTTCAGCGTGGTGAACGGCCGGCCGCGCAGCACGCGCGAGACGAAGCCCTCGTGATGGCGCGCGCAGGCGTCGAGCAGGACTCCGGCCGTGACCGCGATTCCGGCGCGCTCGAGCTTGCGGATGCTCTCGCCGCGCGTGCGCGGGTCGGGGTCGACCAGGCCGATCACGACCCGCCGCGGCCGCGCCGCGATCACCGCGTCGACACAGGGCGGTGTCCGCCCCCAGTGCGCGCACGGCTCGAGCGTGACGTAGAGCGTGGCGCCGCGCGCGGCCGCTCCCGCGCGGGCGAGCGCGACCGTCTCGGCGTGCGCGACCAGGCCGCGCGTCGCACCGCGCGCGAGCACGCGCCCGGCCTTCACGACGAGGGCGCCGACCGCCGGGTTCGGCGCGGTGCGCAGACGCGCGCGCGCGGCGGTCGCGAGCGCGTCGCGCATGAAGGCCGCGTCGACGTCGGAGCTAATCGCCGTCCTCGGGCGTGAGCTCGCCCATCGCCTTGCGGAAGTCCTCGATCGTGCGGAAGTTCAGGTACACCGACATGAAGCGCAGCCAGGCCACCGGGTCGAGCGCGCGCAGCTCCGCCTGGACCTCGTCGCCGATGCGCTTGCTGGCGATCTCGCGTTCGCCCGAGTCGAGCACGAAGCGTTCGATGCGCACGACCGCCTGCTCGATCGCGTCGACCGAGACGGGCCGCTTCTGACACGCCTTCTGCATGCCGGTGATGATCTTCAGTCGGTCGAAGATCTCGCGCCGACCGTCGCTCTTCACGACCATCGGCAGGAGATCCTCGATCCGCTCGTAGGTCGTGAAGCGCCGCTGACACTCGGAGCACTCGCGGCGGCGTCGCTTCACCGCGGCGTCGCGCTGATTCCGGGCGTCGATCACCTTCGTGTCGGGGTGATCACAGAACGGACAGCGCATCGGAGCTCGCTCCGCTCAGACCGGTGGCGTGTACGGCAGCGGGAAGCGGCGCCCGAGCTCGGCGACCTGCCCGCGGATGCGTGCGGCCAGCGTCTCGTCGGCGGGCTTCTCGAGCACGTCCGCGATCCAGCCGGCGATCTCGCGCATCTCGGCCTCGCGCATTCCGCGCGTCGTGACCGCGGGCGTGCCGATGCGCAGGCCGCTCGTGAGCCACGGCGAGCGGGTCTCCCCCGGCACCGTGCTCTTCGAGGTCGTGATGCCCGCGCGGTCGAGCGCCTCCTGGGCCTTCTTGCCCGTCAGCGCGCCCGCGCTGAAGTCGATCACGAACAGGTGGTTGTCGGTTCCGCCAGAGACCAGCGTCAAGCCGCGCCCGAGCAGCGCTTCGGCCATCGCGCGCGCGTTGCGGACGATCTGCGCGGCGTAGTCCTTGAACTCGGGCCGGAGCGCCTCGGCGAACGAGACCGCTTTCGCCGCGATCACGTGCTCGAGCGGCCCGCCCTGCGTGTGCGGGAAGACGGCCTTGTCGATCGCCTCGGCGTGGTTCCGGTCGCACAGGATCATGCCGCCGCGCGGTCCCCGCAGCGTCTTGTGCGTGGTCGTCGCGATCACGCCGGCGTGGCCGACGGGCGACGGGTGCACGCCCGCCGCGACCAGGCCCGCGATGTGCGCGATGTCGGCGAA
>CAZMKX010000324.1:2256-4928 GCA_964566375.1 uncultured Myxococcales bacterium | reverse complement strand
ATGCGCGAGGCGACGAAGCTTGGCGAACGCGACCTCGTCGACGAGACGGCGGTCATGGCCGTCATCGACGATCACACACCGTTCGCGCGACGGGGCGTTGCGCACGTTCTCGCGCTGATCGACTTCGAGTTCGGCGCGCGTGTCTCACCCGGGCCGCTCTGGCACACGTCGGGCGACGATCTCGACTCGGTGTCGGCGGCAAGTCTGAATCGCGTCGGTCGGGTCCTCGTCGAAGTCGTCCCAGCCATCCAGGCGCACTGGCGAGCGGCCCCGCTCCCGCGTGCGCCTGGGCCGTAGCCGCTCTACTCTGTGCCGCGCTCGATCGGCATGAAAGGAACCCCGCGATGCGACTCTTCCAGAACTTGACCGCGACGGCTGCACTCCTGTGTTTCGCGAGCACGTTGGGCTGCGCGGAGGGGCAGCTTCTCGATACCAAGACCAAGCAAGGTGCGGTCGTCGGCACGCTCGCGGGCGCCGCGGCCGGCGCGGCGATCGGCGGCAAGAAGCACCGCGCGGGCGGCGCCCTGATCGGCGCCGCGACCGGCGCGGTCGCGGGCGGACTGATCGGCAACTACCTCGACAAGCAGGCCAAGGAGCTCGACGCGATTCCCGGCGCGGAGGTCGAGCGCAAGAACGACTCGCTGGTGGTCAACTTCGAGGGCGGAATCCTGTTCGACACCAACTCCGCGTCCCTGGCGCCGGGCGGATACGATCGGCTCCGCTCGCTCGCCCAGACGATGAGCCAGTACCCGAAGCAGCGCGTGATCGTGAAGGGCCACACGGATTCGCAGGGCGACGACCGCTACAACCAGAAGCTCTCCGAGGAGCGCGCCGACACGGTGCGAAACTATCTCGTCGCCGAGGGCGTTCCGCCCACGCGCATCAGCGCGATCGGCTTCGGCTCGAAGATGCCCGTCGCGACCAACTCCACGGCCGAGGGGCGCCAGCAGAATCGCCGCGTCGAGATCGAGATCCGGCCCGACGAAGAGGTCATGCAGAGCGGCGCTCCCCAGTAGACCGGTCCCATGAAGCTCCCGATCCACCGGTCGCTTGCGGCCCTCTGCCTCGGTCTCGCATCCCCCGCGGCGGCCGAGGACGCGATGCCGGTGCAGATCCAGATCCGCTCGCCGCGCCCGGGCGAGACGATCCAGAACAAGACCGACATGGCTCCGCTCGCCGGACTGGCGATCGCCGGAGAGCGCCCGACCAGCTTCGAGGTCATGGTCGTGCTCGACGTCTCGGGGTCGGCCGAGTACCCGAGCGGAATCGATGTGGACGGCGACGGCATCCTCGGCGAGACGCAGCGCTCTCCGGTCTCGAGCCAGCCCGACACCGCCAACACGGATCCGGACGACTCGGTGCTCGCGGCGGAGGTCTCGGCGGCCAAGGCCCTGCTCGACGGCCTCGACCCCGCGCGCGTGCACGTGGGCGTGATCTCGTTCTCGGGCGAGGTCGACCCGCTCACCAGCCGGCGGCTCGGACGCGGAGACGACGCGCTGCTCGAGCAGGCGCTCACGCCGGACTATGCCGCGGTGCGCCGTTCGCTGGACGCGGTCCTGCTGCGCGGGCCGAACGGCGGAACGAACATGGAGGCGGGGGTGAAGCTCGCGCTGCGCGAGCTGGCGGGCCTCGCAGGCGCCGTCTCGCAGCCGCGCCCGCAGGCCAAGAAGATCATCCTCTTCCTGACCGACGGAAAGCCGTCCCTGCCGTTCGGCCTGGCAAACGTCGAGGACAAGGAGGACATGCTCGCGGCGATCGACGCGGCGCAGCTGGCCAAGGTCGCCGGCGTGACGATGAACGTGTACGGGCTCGGTCCGTCGGCGATCGACTACCCCGTCGCTGCGACCGAGATGGCGAAGGCCACCGGCGGGCTCTACACGCCGGTGCGTAGGCCCGGCGACATCGTCGCGCTGCTCTCCGGCGTCTCGTTTGCCAACGTCGAGGACGTCGTCGCGGTCAACCTGACGCTCATGGAGTGGGCGGGACCGAACGACATCCTGCTCGCGCCCGACGGCTCGTTCCAGGGCTTCGTTCCCGTGCGGCCGGGGCTGAACCGGATCCGCGTCTCCGCGCTCGCCTCCGACGGGTCGCGCGGCGAGGCCGAGTTCGACGTCAATTTCGCGCAGTCGGCCATGACGGACCTCGAGCTCTCGGCCGAGCGCGATCGGATCCGCGAGCGCAATCGCGAAATCCAGCTTCGCCTCGAGCGCGAGCGACAGAATGCGTTCCGCAAGCGGGAACGCGAGCGCGTGCTCGAGATCGGCGTCGAGAAGAAACCGTCCGACTGACTTCGCTCGGCTTCGCCTCGCTGCGCGCGCCTGCGGCGCTTGCGGCCGGGGGCGACGGCGGCTTCGCGCCGGGTCGTCGTGCGAGCCGCCTTCAAGAGAGGCGGAATTCGGCCCGTGCCTGCAAGCGCGCCCGAAGAGCGGTTGGCGCGCGGCCGCCCGCGCGCCGGGTCCGGCCAGCGACAGCTCCCGCTAGTTCAGCACCGACGGGTCGGAGACTTCCTTGCGCACGAGCTTGCCGTTCTCGTAGTACGAGGTGATGTCGACGGAGCCGTCTCCGTTCTTGTCCTCTTCCTTGCGCACGATCACGACCTTGGCGGCATCGCTGCCCTCGAAGAACTCCCAGACGTCCGTCTTTCCGTCCTGGTTCTTGTCGCGCTCGATGCG
>CAZMKX010000324.1:0-2156 GCA_964566375.1 uncultured Myxococcales bacterium | reverse complement strand
CGAAGAACTCCCAGACGTCCGTCTTTCCGTCCTGGTTCTTGTCGCGCTCGATGCGGGTCGGGACGCCGTTCGCCTCGAAGTAGGTGCGCGAGTCCATGACACCGTCGTGGTTCGTGTCCTCGATCTCGACGTTGCGAACGCCCGCGACGTACTCGACGCGCCGATCGACCTTGCCGTCGCCGTTGGTGTCGTGCTCCTCGTAGACGAGCACGCCTCCCTGGTACTGGAAGAACCCGTCGCGCGTGCCGTCTCCGTTGCGATCGACCTCGACGCGCGAGGCCGTCTGCTGGCCATCGTAGGTCAGCCAGCGGTCGGTCTTTCCGTCCTGGTTGGTGTCCTCTTCGCGCGATGCGAGCTGACCGTCGGGCAGGTAGAGGTTCTTCGCGTCGAGCGTGCCGTCGTAGTCGGTGTCCTCGGAGCGCGAGATCGTCTGCCCCGACTTCGGGTCGATCAGGATCTGGATCTCGGGCCGGCCGTCCCGATCCGCGTCGAGCGTCTTCACCACTTCTTCCTGCTTCCCGACCTTCTTCGTCTGGGTCTCGAAGATCGAGTCGGGGATGTCGCGCTGGCAGGGGCGCTGGGGCGCGGCCGTCGGATTGCTCGGGTTCACGGCGCCGGCGCAGTCGCGCGCCTCCTCCTCGAGCGTCTTGTTCGTCTCTTCCTGCTTGTTGATGGCGGCGAGCAGGTCTTCCTGACGCTTCAGCTCGGCCTCGATCTCGGCTTCGAGCTCTTTCTGCTTCTCGACCTCTTCCTCGACCTCGTTGCCCATCTGCTCGTCGGAGCCGCCCGCGCGCGGGTTCGAAGGCGCGGTACGGCGGCCGGACTCGAACGGAACGTCGCCGGTGATCACGCCGTAGATCCCGAACGTCGCGGCGCCGACCAGCGCGCCGACGCCGGCGCCGAGCTGTGCGCCGATCACGGTGCCGATGATCATGCTCTCGAGCCCGGCCTCCGCGCGCCGCGCGAGCGCATTCTGGCGCTTGCGCTGCGCCTGAGCCTGCGTTGCCGGAACCTTGGCTGGATCGGAATCAGGATCCGGTTCGGGGTCCGCGCTCGCGGTGTCACTACCCGGTGTCGGGCCGGATGCGGTCTCGGCGCTCGGCGACGGCTCGCTCGCCTCGCCCGGGAGCGCCGGCGGCGGCTCGTTCGCCGCGTCGGCGTTGCCCGCGAGCACCGGCTCCGGTGCGGGCGTCGTCGGCGCATGAGAGCTCGCGCAGGCGAGCGAGAGACAGAGCACACCCACCAGAAGCAGGCTTGCGCTGTCTCGACTGCGGCTGCGCATCATCTCGGGCATCTCCACGACTGTACCCGCCTCGAGCGACGCGGGCCGACGCTGCTGGATTCTAGCTCGCATCGAGCCCGGCGACTGCCCCACGCGCGCCCGTCTCCAAGCTTCAATCGGAGGCGCGAGTTGCGCGCTTGAGAAGGGCCCGTGAACAGCGGTTGACTTCGCTGACGCGCTGCGTAAAGTCGGCCGCATTCGTATGTCTGCGCAACGGTTGGGCGACGCGCGGCTCGAGTTCCCGATTTCGAGGGCCGATGCCCTCGAAATGGAGGGTGCGTGGGCCTGACCCTGATTCAGCGCAGCTCGGGAGTTCGCCCGCCCAAGAACCCCAAGATCGCGCTGGTCCTCGCTGGCGGCGCCGTCTCGGGCGGCGCGTTCAAGGTCGGCGGTCTGAAGGCGCTCGACGAATTCCTCGTGGGGCGGAAGGTCACGGAGCTCGATACGTACGTCGGGCTCTCTGCCGGCGCCTTTCTCGCCACTTCGCTGGCGGCCGGGATCACGCCCGACGAGATGATCGAGGCGCTCGAGGGCACCTCTCGGCGCATCGACCAGCTCCGCCCGATCGACTTCTACAGCCCCAACCTCGGCGAGATGGTCGGGCGCGCGACCGTGTTCGGCGCTCGGCTCGCGGGGTATCTGCCGGGACTGCTCCTCGACCTGCTCTCGGTGCTCCCGGATCTGCCCGAGCGGATCGGCCCGCAGCTCCGGCGCCTGGTCGACGAGCCCACGTACACGCACCTCGAGGCGTTCCTGATGGAGCTCTACGCGGAGGTCTCGCCCAAGCGCGAGGTGCCGCCGCTCGGCGCGCTTCTCCCGTCGGGCATCTTCGACAACGCGCCCCTCGAGCGCTGGCTGGCGACGAACATGGCCA
>CAZMKX010000323.1:0-4946 GCA_964566375.1 uncultured Myxococcales bacterium | reverse complement strand
CCGTGCGAGCGCAGCTCCAGGTGCGCGGTTTCCGGCCAGCACTCGAGCAGGTCGCAGAGCAGCTCGCGCAAATCGGCGCGCCCGCTCGCCACCAGCCGCGCAGCCGCCTGGCCGAGCACCTGCTCCCGCCAGATCGCCGGCTCGAGCACGCGCAGAAGCTCGGCGTCGAAGCTGCGCAACGCGCGCTTCAGCCGGCGCCGCGCGCGGCGACCGAGGTCCTCGCCGGGCTGCGTCGCCTCTTCGGCGGGCTGGTTCCAGATCCCGCGCAGCGCGCCGTCCGAGAGCGACCAGGCGCTGCCGACGAGCGTCTCGACCTCGCTCTTGAGTGCCGCCGAGAGCTTGGGCGCATGGGCGCCTGCCTCGACGGCCGGGACGTTTCCGCCCGCTTCCGCGACGGCGATCAAGAGCTCAGTGGCCGCGGCGACGCTCGCGTTTGACGATGCACCGAGCTCCGCGAGCAGCGGGACCGGCTCGCCGGCCGAAGACGGGGTCGGGCCGAGCGCCTGAAGGATGGCCGCGCAAGTCTTCTGCGCTCGGTCGCGCTTCCAGTGCCCGGCGATTCGCTCGAGCGAGCGCCAAGAGCTGCGTCGCGCGGGGTTCCGCGCCAGCAGTTCGCGATGAGCGGCGATCGACTCGCGGTGCGAGGCGGGGTCGAAGGCGGTGGTGTCCGCCAGCGCCTCGCGCGCGCTCGACCGCAGGGGATTGCACTCGAGCGCCCGCCGGTAGCAGCGCTGCGCGCGCTCGATGTCCTCGAGGGGACCCGCGTAGGCGCGACCGATCGCTTCCCAGAGCTCGGATTCGACCGCGCGCTCCGGATGCGCCACGTCGAGCGTTCGCTCGAGTAGCTTCACGGCCTGTCCCCAGTCCTCGAGCTGTCCGAGCTGCGCCGCGAGCAGACGGGCGGCGGGCACGTGCCCGGGATCGCTTCCGAGCGTTTCGAGCGCGCGTCGCGCGGCTGCGCCTGGCCGGCCGAGCGCGAGCTCGGCCTCGGCCGCGAACCAGAGCAGAGTCGCGCGCGCGCGCGGTGCGCGAACGCCGACGAGACCGCGTTCCGCCAGGGCCAGTACCTGCGCCGTGCCCTCGTCCGCGCGCGCGATCTCGAGCAGGGTCGTCCAGGCATCGTCGGGCGGCGTGTCGTCGTTCGTGATCGACTCGAGCCGTGCCCGGGCACGCGCGCGGTCACCCGAGGCGAGCTCGAGCTGTGCGGCGCGCAGGCGCAGGCGCGCGGCGAAATCGCGCGGCGCTCGCTCGCTCCAGGCGTCGAGCTGAAGCACGGCGCGTTCCGTCTCACCCAGGCGCTCGAGCAGATCGACCGCGCGCGCCCGGGAGACCTCGTCTTCCGGTCGGATCGCCAGAACTTCTTCCAGCGCGGCAGCGGCCCGGTCGAGCTGTTGCAGGCCCTCGCAAGCCTGGGCGAGCTTCACCAGCCGGTCCGCCTGTGCCGCGGGCTCGAGGTCCGCGCGACGCAATCGCGTGTCGAGGCAGTCGCGCGCCTTCTCGTATGCGCCCTGTCGGAGCGCTTGCGTGGCCATTGCGTCGAGGGCCTCGCCGTTCTCCGGCTCCTGCTGCAGTGAGATCTCGAGGTAGCGGAACGCCTCCGCCTGACGCTGCTGCGCGAGCGCGGCGCGGGCTGCGAGCCGCGCGACCTCGCCGAGCCTGGCGGCGCTGGCCGTTCCCGGAAGGAGCGACGTCGCCAGGCCGAAGCAGCGCTCCGCCTCGGCCCACTCGCTGCGCGCGAGCGCGATCTCGCCCGCGCCGAGCAGCGCCGGAAGATGGGAAGAGTCGCGCTTCAGCGCGGTGCGGAAGAGCGCCCAGGCGCGTGTCTCGTCGCCGAGGCGATCGCGCGCGATCTCGGCTCCGCGCGTCAAACACGCGGCGGCCAGGGCGGGCGCGTCTTCGAGCTCCGCGATCGCGAGCACATCTTCGAGCTGGCGCGCAGGCTCGTTCACGCGCGCGTGCAGCGATGCGCGCAGCTCGAGCGCGTCGCGCAGCCGAGGCTCTCGCGCGAGCGCGCGGTCACATGCGTCGCGCGCCCGGCGCGGATCGTCGAGCCGCGCGAGTACTTCGCGCGCGTGCTCGAGCCAGTCGGTGGCGGAGGCGAGATCGCCGATTCCGATCAGCGCCTTCTCGCGCTGGTCGAGCGACTCGGCGAAGCGCGCGAGCGCGGCGAGCGCAGCGGAATAGCGCTCGCGATCGTCGGTGCGCAGTGAATCCTGCGTCTCCAAGGCCGCGAGCGCGTCGCAGGCGAGATCGGCGTCGTGAAGCTCGTCCCAGGCGATGCGCGCCAGCCGTCGGAGCAGCGCGGCCGATTCGTCCGGGGTCGCGGCCGCGATCTCCTCGCGAAGCAGATCGCGCGCGCGCTCCCAGGCATGCACGCGCTCGAAGACCCGGCGCGTCTCGCGCACCATCGAGAGCTGCCCACTCGCGAGCGCAAGCGCGCGCTCCGCTGCCGCAGTCGATTCCGAGGCGTCCGCGGGGTCCGCGGCCGTGAGCTGTGCGAGGCGCAGCCAGCGATCGGCGGCGTACGAGCCCTCCGGCTCCACCGAGAGCAGCTCGCGAAGCGAGGCGGCCTCCTCGGAGTGCTGGTCGAGATGCGCACAGAGCAGCGAGCGGAGGTCGTGTGCGCCGTCGAGCCTCGGCGCGATCGCGAGCGCCTTTTCGACGTCGTCGAGCGCCGCGCGCGCGTCGGCGAGCGAGTGCCAGCGCAGGCGCGCAGCATCGAGCCAGAAGTGCTCGCGCTGCGGAGCGCCCGTGGCGGCGAGCCGTTCGAGCGCATCGGCGCGGCGCGCCTCGTCCCCGGGCCGGCATAGGAGATCGGCCAGACCCGAGAGCGCTTCGCGGTCGGCGGGTGCGCGTACGAGCACCCGCTCCCAGGCCGCGATCGCCTGGTCCGTCGATGCGAGCGCGCGGCCGAGCCGCTCGGCGATCTCCCGCTCGAGCGCAGGACGCTCGCCTTCCGGCGCGAGCGTGAGCGCGCGCTCGGCGAGCGCGCACCACTCCGCGTCCCGGCCGAGATCCTGGTACAGGCGCAGCAGAGCGCGCATTCGCTCGAGCAGCGCGGGGCGCGCCGCGCCCGCGTCGGCGTCGATCAGAATGCGCAGCTCGAGCGCCGCCTCCTCGCGCAGCTCCGGATGCGATGCCAGAAGCTCGATCCGCTCGCGCTGGTGGCGTGTGCGTTCCTCGACCGAGGCGTCGGGGTGGCGCGCGAGCAGGCGCAGAAGGTCCACCCGCTCCGTCGCGCGGCCGAGCCGCGCGAGCAGCTCGCTCTGCGCGCGCAGCCACACGAGCTTCGGATCGCGCCTTCCTGCGAGTGCGCGCGCGTACGACGCGCTCGCCTCGGCGAGCTGCCCGCACGCGACGAGCGCCTCGGCCTCGGCGGCCTCGAGCTCGGCCTGCTCGGCGGGGTCCGAGGCGAGCTGGCGCAACGCGCGCAGCGCTTCGATCTGGCCGCTCGGCGTCCCCGCGCTGCGCTCGAGCGCGAGCCAGCGGCCCAGCCCTTCGCGCGCGAGCGGTGCGAGCGCGTGCAGCTTGCGCAGCCAGCCGAGCTCGCCCGCGGCGTCTCCGGTGCGCGCGGCGACGCTCGCGGCGTCGGCGGCGATCCGCTGGCGGGCTTCACCGGCCTCGAGCGGGAAACGCGAGGCGAGCAGGGATGCGAGCTGCGTGTCGTCTCCGGACGCGCGCGCGAGCTGTTCCAGCGCTTCGAGCACCTCGCGATCCCGAGGCAGGATCGATCGGGCGCGACACAATACCGTGTACGCGAGGTCCGTCTCACCCGCGCGCGCGAGGGCCAGGCCGAGCCGTCGCGCCTCGCTCGGCCCGAGCGGCTGCGCTGTGCCGCCGTCCAGAAGCGGACGGAGCAGGGCGAGCTCGCGCGTCGTGTCGCCGAGCGCGCGCGCGGCCGCGAGGCCGCGCGCGCGCAGGCCGGGATCCTCGCCGAGCGCGCTCTCGACGAGCGCCAGGGCGCGCGCCGGCTGCGCGAGCGGACCCTCGTACAGCCGCAGGAGCTCGCGGACGAGGGTCCGGCGTTGCGCGACGGAGCAGGCGTCCGCGTGTGCGAGCGCGCGTTCGAGCCCTTCGGCGAGCGGTGCCGGCGCGCCGAGCTCGCGCAGGAGCGGGAGGCGCGCGTGAAGCAGGTCGGGCTGGTCGGGGCTCGCCTCGAGAAGCCGGTCGATCACCGCGAGGCGCGCGGCGGGCGCCTCGTTGGCGGCCTCGAGCGCGCGCAGCCAGCGGCCGAGCCACCGCGAGCGTTCGGGTCCCGTGCTCGCGCTCACGCGCTCCGCGCACAGCTTTGCCTGTCCGCTCGCGTTTCCCGACGCGGCGAGCGCCTGGTAGAGGAGCTCCTCGATCGCGGCGTCCGGCGCTTCGGCGCGAGCGCGGGCCTCGACCAGCGTCTCGACCGCGAGCGCGGACTCGCCGGCCTCGAGCTGCAGGTTGGCGAGTCGCAGGCACAGCGGGCCCCGTTCGCTCGCGCGCAGGGCGGGCTGGGCGAGCCGTTCCGCGAGCAGGCGGCGCAGCTCTGCGCCGCGAGTCCCGCGCTCGTAGAGGGCGACCAGTCGATCGAAAGCGTCGGCGTCGCGCGCGTCGAGCGCGAGCAGGCGCCGCAGCGTCTCTTCGGCGCGCGCGTCGCTGCGCGCCTCCTCCGGACCGTCGGCCAGGATTCGCGCCAGCTGCAGAAGCGTCGCACGGCGCTCCTCCGGATCCCGCGTGACCTCCGCGAGCCTGGCGAGCGCGCTCGCTTGCTTGGCGGCGTCGCCCGCCGCCGCGCACAGGCTCGCCACCAGACGCAGATCGTCGGCGCCGAGCTGGGCGTCGGCCTGCGCGCGCTCCAGATCGGCGAGCGCACTCGCAGCGTCGTGCGCGCGTTCGGCGGAGAGACGCGCGCGTTCGATCAGGAGCGAGGCGCGCTCGGCGGGCTCGCTCGTCGACGCGATCAGCTCGTCGAGGAA
>CAZMKX010000322.1:0-4947 GCA_964566375.1 uncultured Myxococcales bacterium | reverse complement strand
AAGATCGACCTCGACCGCACCTTCGAGGAGCGCAGTACGATCAACCACTCGCTGGTGCAGGAGCTCGACAAGGCGTCGGCCGCGTGGGGCGTGAAGGTGCTGCGCTACGAGATCAAGAAGATCATGCCGTCGCACGAGACGCTCGAGGCGATGGAGAAGCAGATGCGCGCCGAGCGCGAGAAGCGCGCGGTGATCCTGACCTCGGAAGGCCAGCGCGACGCGCAGATCAACGAGGCCGAGGGGCAGAAGCAGCGCGTGATCAAGGAGTCCGAGGCCACGCGCCAGAGTCAGATCAACGAGGCCGAGGGCGAAGCGCTCGCGATCCTGTCCGTGGCCAACGCCACGGCCGAGGGCCTGCGCAACATCGCCGAGGCGCTGCGCCAGCCGGGCGGCGACGAGGCGATGCGCCTGCGCGTGGCGGAGCAGTACGTCTCGCAGCTCGGGAATCTGGCGAAGGCGGGAAACACCTTCGTGATTCCCGCGAACCTGTCGGACGTCGCGTCGATGTTGACGCTCGCGACGACGCTGGTGAAGGGCGCGGGCGGAGCGCCGCCCGCGGGCCGCTGAGTCAGCGCAGGTCCTCGGCGCGCACGCGCGTCTCCGTGCCCGACGCCAGGTCCTTCACCACCACGTTCCCATCCTTCCACTCGTCGGGGCCGACGATCACGACGCGCCGGGCGCCCGCGGCATCGGCGGACTTCAGCGCCTTGCCGACGTTTCGCAGCGCGTATGGCGCCTCGGCGGCGAGGCCTTGCGCGCGCAGCTTCGCGGCGAGCTGACGCGCGGCGCCGGCGAGCTCGGCGGTCACGGGCACGACCACCACGTCGACACGCGATGGTGTCTTCGGCACCAGGCCCCTGGCGGCCAGCAGCTCGCCGAGCACCGCGTCGCCCATGCCGAAGCCGAGCGCGGGGAGATCGGGCCCGCCCATCGCGCCGATCAGGTTGTCGTAGCGTCCGCCGCCCGCGACCGCGCGCAGCTCGCGCGCGGCGTCGAAGATCTCCCAGACCGGTCCCGTGTAGTACGCGAGCCCGCGCACGATCGTGAAGTCCGGAACCAGCGCCGCGCCGATTCCGTAGTCGCGGCACGCTTCGAGCACCGCTTGCAGATCCGCCGCGGCGTCGAGCGGGAACGAATCGCAAAAGCCCCGGATCGCCTTCGCGCGCGCGCCGCCGACGAGCGCTTCCAGCCGCGCGGGCGCGCCCTTGTCGCGCTCCAGCTTGTCGACGATGGCGAGCACGTCCGCGTGGTGATGCGGCTCGATCTCGAGCTCGCGAAGCAGCCGCGCGACCAGGCGCCGGTCGTTGATGCGCACCGAGACGTCGCGCTCGTCGAGCCCGAGCCGGCGCAGCGCGTCGAGCGCCACCGCGATCGGCTCCGCGTCCGCGGCCGGCTCGCTCGCGCCCACCACGTCGACGTTCCACTGGTAGAACGCGCGGAGCCGCCCGCGCTGCGGCTTCTCGTAGCGGTAGAACTCGGGCACGCAGTACCACTTGATCGGGCGCGCCAGGCCGTTCGCGCGCGCGGCCATCATGCGCGCGAGCGTGGGCGTCATCTCCGGCCGCAGTGCCACCGCGCGTTCGCCCTTGTCCACGAACGTGTAGAGCTGTCCGGAGATCTCCTCGCCCGACTTGGCGGTGAACAGCTCGAGCGCCTCGAGCACCGGGCCGTCGAACTCCTCGAAGCCGGCGGCGCGCGACGCCGCGTGCCACGCCGATTCGATCCAGCGTCGGACCGCCAGATCCTCGGGGAAGAAGTCGCGAAAGCCGGGCAGAACCTGGAAGCGCACGGGGGGCATGCTAGCCGAGGCGCGCCGTCGTCGCTTCACGCTCCGGGCCCTCCCGTCGAAGAGAGAACTCGTTACCATCCGCGCGATCGGAGGCCACTTTTGAACGAGGAGCTGGACGAGCTCTTCCAGGGCGAGAACGGCGCCTGGGTCGAGGCGCTCTACGAGGACTACGTGCTCGGTCACGAGCGCGTCCCCGATTCCTGGCGGCGCGTCTTCGACGCGCTGCACGGGCGTGTGACTCCCGCAGCCGCGCCGCCCACCGCCGCCGTCGCGACTTCGACCGCCCCGGCAGTACCCGCCGTTCCCGCCGTCGGCATCATCGCGCTGATCGACGCGTGGCGCAGCCAGGGTCACCTGGTCGCGAACCTGGACCCGCTGGGTCAGAACCGCGAGACCCACGCGCTGCTCGAGCCGCGCGAGTACGGCCTGCGCGAAGAGCACCTGCAGCGCCGCGTCACGTTCGGGAACTACCAGGGACTGGCCGAAGGCACGGTGCCCGAGCTCATTGCCAGCCTGCGCCGCACCTACGCGGGCACGTTCGCGGCCGAGTTCATGGAGATCCGCGACAAGGAGCGCCGCGACTGGCTGCTCGCGCGCATGGAACCGCGCGAGAACCGGCCCGAGCTCACCGGCGAGGAGCGGCTGCGCGTGCTCACGCAGGTGATCGCCGCGGAGCGCTTCGAGGAGTTCCTGCACAAGCGCTTCCTGGGCGTGTACCGCTTCTCGCTCGAGGGCGGCGAGGCGCTGATTCCGATGCTCGACGCCGTCGTCGAGAACGCGGCGGATCTCGGCGCCGCCGAGATCGTTCTCGCGATGGCCCACCGCGGGCGCCTGAACGTCATGGCGCACACGATGGACATGCCGTACCGCGCGATCATGTCCGAGTTCCAGGCCTCGCTCATGCCGGTGAACGCGCAGGGCGCGGGCGACGTGAAGTACCACCGCGGCTACTCGAGCGACCGGCGCACGCGCAGCGGGCGCAACCTGCACCTGTCGCTGTGCGCGAACCCGAGCCACCTCGAGTGGATCAACCCCGTCGCCGAAGGCATCGTGCGCGCGAAGCAGAACTACCGCGGCGACACGGAGCGCAAGCAGGTCATCCCGCTGCAGATCCACGGCGACGCGGCGTTCACGGGCCAGGGCGTCGTGTTCGAGACGCTCGCGCTGTCCGAGCTCGAGAGCTACTGGACCGGCGGCACGATCCACATCATCGTGAACAACCAGATCGGCTTCACCACCGAGCCGCGCGAGTACCGCTTCACGCAGTACCCGAGCGACGGCGCGAAGCTGATCCAGGCGCCGATCTTCCACGTGAACGCCGACGATCCCGAGGCCTGCGTGCACGCGGCGAAGCTCGCGATCGCGTTCCGCCAGCAGTTCCGCGAGGACGTGATCATCGATCTCGTCTGCTACCGGCGCCACGGTCACAACGAGGGCGACGACCCGACGTACACGCAGCCGCTCATGTACAAGCGCATCAACGCGCACACGCGCGTCGCGGAGCTCTACACCGATCGGCTGCTCGGCGAGAAGGGGATCGACGCCGAGGCGCTCGCGAAGCTCGAAGAGGCGCAGAAGCAGCGGCTCGAACAGGCGCTCGAGGAGAGCACGCAGGCCACGCGGCTCGCGGGCGCCGAGGGCTATCACGGTCTCTGGGCGCAGCTCGCCGATCCCGCGCGGCACGACGGACGCACGGCGGTCGCGCGCGAGAAGCTCGACGCCTGCGCGCGCGCGCTGCTCGAGGTTCCCGCCGGCTTCCAGGTGCACCCGAAGCTCAAGCGCATGTTCGAGCAGCGCGTGCAGTCGGTGCTCTCCGGCGGTGAGCTCGACTGGGGAACCGCGGAATCGCTCGCGCTCGGCACGCTGCTGCAGGAGGGCGTCACGGTCCGGCTCACCGGCCAGGACTCGGAGCGCGGCACCTTCGGACACCGCCACGCGGTGCTGCACGACGTCGAGAACGGCGCGCGCTATACGCCGCTCGCGAAGCTCGCGCCCGAGGGCACGCGCTTCATCATCGCGAACTCGCTGCTCTCCGAGGCAGGCGTGCTCGGCTTCGAGTACGGCTACAGCACCGTCGACCCGAACCGGCTGGCGGTTTGGGAGGGCCAGTTCGGCGACTTCGCGAACAGCGCGCAGGTGATCATCGACCAGTTCATCGCGAGCGGCGAGAAGAAGTGGAGCCGCGCCTCGGGCCTGGTGATGCTGCTTCCGCACGGCTACGAGGGCAAGGGCCCGGAACACTCGAGCGCGCGGCTCGAGCGCTTCCTGCAGCTCTGCGCCGAGGACAACCTGCAGGTCTGCAACCTGACGACCCCCGCGCAGTACTTCCACGCGCTGCGCCGGCAGATCCGCCGCGGCTTCCGCAAGCCGTTGATCGTGATGTCGCCGAAGAGCCTGCTGCGCCACCCGAAGTGCGTCTCGGCGCTCGACACACTCGTGAGCGGCGAGTTCCAGACGCTGATTGACGACCCGGCGTTCGGCCCCGGCGCCCGCGACCCGAAGTCGGCCCGCCGGGTCCTGCTCTGCTGCGGCAAGGTGTACTACACGCTTCTCGAAGCGCGCGAGGACCACGGCTTCGACGACGTCGCGCTCGTGCGCGTGGAGCAGCTGCATCCCTTCCCGTTCGACGCCCTGCGCGACACGCTCGGGCGTTACGCCACGAACGAGATCGTGTGGGTGCAGGAAGAGCCCTGGAACATGGGCGCCTGGTCGTACGTCTCGGACCGCGTCACGCGCGTCCTGCCCGAAGGCCGCAGCGTGCGCTACGTCGGCCGGCCCGAATCCGCGAGCCCCGCCACCGGCTCGTACCGCCTGCACGAAGAGGAGCAGGCGGAATTCGTGCGCGAGGCCTTTGCAATCAGGCCCATGGCGAGGCTTCCGTTGAAGTAGAATTCCGGCATGCCCTACGCATCCGGACGAACCTTCTACGACGCCGACAGCCACCTGATGGAGCTCGAGGGGTGGCTCGTCGAATACGCCGACCCCGGGCTTCGCGAGCGGATCCGCCCGCTCTACCTCGGCGGCGCCGGCAAGCTCGCCGTTCGCGCCCTGGCCGACGCCGAAAAGCGTCGCGGCGACCCGGAGGCGGCTCGCGCGCTCGAGAGCGCGCTGATGAGCGCGAAGGGCTGGAACGCGCTCGGCGCCTTCGATCCCGCCGA
>CAZMKX010000321.1:0-4971 GCA_964566375.1 uncultured Myxococcales bacterium | reverse complement strand
CCGATCACGAGCAGAACTGCTCGAGCTCGACGGTGCGCCTGGTCGGAAGCTCCCATGCGAACCTGTTCGCCTCGATCGCGGGCGGGATCAACGCGCTCTGGGGACCGCGCCACGGCGGCGCGAACCAGGAAGTGATCGACATGCTCGAGCAGATCGCGAGCGAAGGGTTGTCCGCGAAGCAGTTCGTCGAGCGCGCGAAGTCGAAGGACGACACCTCGCGACTGATGGGCTTCGGTCACCGCGTGTACCGCAACTACGACCCGCGCGCGGCGGTGATCAAGAAGGCCGCGATGGACGTGCTCGGCCGGCTCGGCGTGAACTCGAAGCTGCTCGAGATCGCGATGGACCTCGAGCGCATCGCCCTCGAGGACGAGTACTTCGCCAAGCGGCGGCTGTATCCGAACGTCGATTTCTACTCGGGCGTGATCTTCAAGGCGCTCGGGATCCCGACGCCGAGCTTCACCGTGATGTTCGCGATGGGCCGGCTGCCCGGCTGGATCGCCCAGTGGATGGAGCTGATGGGCGACGGCCAGGCGATCGGCCGACCGCGCCAGATCTACGTCGGCCCGCCGCAGCGGCCGTTCGTGCCGATCGAAAAGCGCCGCGGCTGAGCGCAGCCGTGCGGCAGGCGCGCTGGACCGAGACCGGCGTCGAGATCGCGGAGGTCGTGCCGCCCGACCTCGCGCCCGGCTGGGCGCGCCTGCGCGTCGAGGCGTGCGGAATCTGCGGCACCGATCTGCACCTGTGGAAGCGCGAGCTCGCGGCGCCGCTCGGGATCGCGCCCGGACACGAGATGGCGGGCGTCCCGATCGACGGGCCGAGCGGTCTCGCGGACGCGCTCTACGCCGTCGAGCCGATCTCGGTCTGCGGCGTGTGCGACTTCTGCGTCTCCGGCCGGCGCCACCTGTGCGAGAAGATGGCGATCATCGGCGTGATGCGGCCCGGCGGGCTCGCCGACTTCGTCGATGTTCCGTCGTACGCGCTGCACCGCGTACACCCGGACGTGTCGCCGCTCGTAGCCTCATTCGCCGAGCCGCTCGCCGTCTGCCTGCGCGGGGTCTCGCTCGCGCGGCTCGAGGACGACAGCCGCGTGCTGGTGATCGGCGCGGGCTCGATCGGCCTGCTCTCCGGCCTGCTCGCGCGCGAGCGCGCGAGCGAGGTCGCGATCACCGCGCGCCACCCGCAGCAGCGGGAGGCCGCGAAGCTCCTCGGGCTGCACGCGCTCGCCGAAGGCGAGGTCAAAGCCTGGGTGAGGGACGCGCAACCCGACGTCGTGATCGAGACGGTCGGCGGTCACGCGACGACGCTGCTCGACGCGACGCGCTGGTGTCGCGCGGGCGGGCGGATCGTGGTGCTCGGCATCTTCTCGCAGCGCACCGAGCTCAACGCCTACAATCTGGCGACGCGCGAGCTCGAGCTGGTCGGCTCGAACATGTACGGAATGGGCCGGCGCGGACCGCAGTTCCGCGCCGCCGTCGACCTGCTGCCGCGCTACACGCGCGAGCTCGCGGGACTTCAGACCCATCAATTCGATCTCGAGCGGCTCGAGGAGGCGTTTCGATGCGCGGGCGACAAGGCCAGCGGCGCGATCAAGGTGACGGTTCTTCCCGGCTCCGGACACGACTCGCGATCGCGCTGATCCTGGCGGCGCTCGTGACATCCGGAAGCGCACGCGCGCAGCGCGCCGACTGCCTCGACGTCGACCTGTACGGAAAGCTGCTGCAGGCGCACACGCGCTCGGTTCCGGAGGTCGTGGGAACGCGCGTCGACTATCCCGGACTGCGCGAAGACCTCGAGTGGAAGAGCGTGCTGCGCAGCGTGCGCGCCTGCGATCCGAGGACGCTCGCGACGCGCGAGGTTCAGCTCGCGTTCTGGATCAACGTCTACAACATCTTCGCTCTCGATCTCGTCGCGAAGCACTGGCCCGTCGACAGCATCAAGGACATCGGCTCGCTCCTGTTCCCGGTCTGGGACAAGAGCGCCGGCGACGTGTTCGGCCGTACCTACACGCTCGACCAGATCGAGAACGAGGAGATCCGCCCGCTCGGGGATCCGCGCATCCACGCCGCGATCGTCTGCGCGTCGATCTCGTGCCCGTCGCTCGCGCGCGAGCCGTTCGTCTCGGCGCGGATCGACGCGCAGCTCGACGCCGCCTTCGCGCGCTTCGTCGCGAACCCCGACAAGGGCTTCCGCCTCGACCGGGAATCGAACACGATCCACCTCTCGAGCATCTTCAAGTGGTTCGCCGGGGACTTCGACAAGCAGGGCGGGCCGCTCGCGGTGATCGCGCGCCACCTCGGCGCGTCGGACCGGGCGTGGGTCGAAGCGAACGGCGCGAAATCGAGGCTCGAGTACATGGACTACGACTGGCGGGTGAATGGCTGATCCGGCGCGCATCCCGCGCGAGCCGCTGAACCTGCGAGCGCGTCGTCGCGCGTGGGCGTGGCCGGGCTCGTGGCCGCGGCTATCGGAGCTGATCGGGCGCGTGCTCGCGATCGGAGCGCGCGCGCTGTACCGCGGCGAGGTGCGCCGCGGCCTCTCCGACTGGCTCGCCCGACACCGGATCGTGACGCGCCCCGAGATCCGGCTCGCGCGCGGGGGTCGCGGCCTCGACGGCCTGCGCGTCGCGTTCCTATCCGACGTCCACGCGGGGAACTTCCTCGACGAGGAGGACTTCCTGAAGATCTGCCAGATCGTGGCCGCCGAGGCGCCGGACCTGATCTGCCTGGGCGGGGACCTCGTGAATCTCTGGGAGCACGAGATCCTGCACCTGCGCAAGGGACTCTCGCTCTTGCAGCCGCCGCTCGGCGTCTTCGCGGTCTACGGGAACCACGAGTACGACGCCGCCCGCCGTCCGGAGCTCTGGCGCTCCGTGCTCGAGGAGCAGGGGATCGAGGTGTTGAAGAACCGCGGCTGCCGGATCTCGCGCGGCGACGCGTCCCTCTGGCTCGCGGGCGTCGACGACCTTCTGGCGGGCAAGCCCAACCTCGAGGCCGCGCTCGACGGCCGCGCGGTGGGCGAGCCGATCGTGCTGCTCTCGCACCATCCGGACTTCTTCGAAGAAGCCGCCGACGTCGGCGTGGACGTGCAGCTCTCCGGACACACGCACGGCGGGCAGATTCTGATCGCGGGCCGCACGCCCCTCCGCCACACCCACGAGGGCTACTGGGCCGGCCGATTCGAGCGCGACGGCGCGCAGCTCTACGTCGGGCGCGGAGTCGGCGTCAGCCTGATCCCCGTGCGGATCGGCGCGCCGGCAGAGATCGCGATCGTCACGCTGCGCGTCTGAACGAAGACCGGGCTCAGCCCTTCGCGGCCTTCACGGCGGCGGCCAGCGCCGGAACGACCTCGAACAGGTCGCCGACGATGCCCACGTCCGCGACCTCGAAGATCGGGGCGTCGGCGTCCTTGTTGATCGCGATGATGAAGTTCGAGTTCTTCATGCCGACCAGGTGCTGGATCGCGCCCGAGATGCCGACGGCGACGTAGAGCTTCGGCGAGACGACCTGCCCCGAGCTGCCGACCTGGTACTCGTGCGGGAGCCAGCCGGCGTCGACGACCGGGCGCGACGCGCCCATCTGCGCGCCGAGCGCCTCGACCAGGGGCTTGAGCACCGCTTCGAAGTTCTCGGGCTTCTGCAGACCGCGACCGCCCGAAACGATGATCTCGGCCTTGGTCAGGTCGTGCCCTCCAGCGGGCGCGACGCGCACCTCGACGAACTTCGTGCGCGAGTCGCCGCCGATTCCGTCCAGCTTCGCGACGCTGCCGGTCTCGCCGCCGCTGTAGGCCTCGGCGGCGCCGGGCTGCACGGTGGCGATGCGCGGCGAGCCCGATACGCGCAGGCGCGCGTCGAACTTCGCGTTGAACATGCGCCGCACGAAGACGAGGTCCCCGCCGTCCTGCTCGATCCGGATCACGTCGGTCGCGATGCCGCAGTCGAGCCCGGCCGCCAGCTTGCCCGCGAGGTCCCAGCCGATCGGGGTGTTCGAGATCAGCACCAGCTCGGGCTTCTCGGTCTCGATCGCCCGGCGAACCGCGCGCGCGTAACCGTCGGCGGTGTAGGCCGCGAGCGACGGATCGTCGGCCAGCAGGACCTTGCCGCCGCCCTTCTTCGCCAGATCCTCCGCCACGGCGCCGACGCCGTTGCCGATCACGAGCGACGTCACGTCGCCGCCGAGCTTGCGCGCCAGCGTCACGAGCTCGAGCGTGGCCTCGCGCAGGCCGCCTTTCTGCACTTCACCGACGATCAGAGTTTTCGCCATTACAGCAGCCCCAGCTCCTTGACCTTGCCCACGAACTTCTGGGCGATCTCGTCCTTCGACCCCGACAGGATCTCCGCGCCCGAGCCCTTCGGCGGCGTGTAGATCTTCTCGATCTTCACCTTCGGCGCCACCGCGCCCGCCGAGAGGCCCACGTCGCCGAGCGACTTCTTGTCGAGCGGCTTCTTCTTCGCCTGCATGATGCCCTTCAGCGACGCGTAGCGGACCTCGTTCATGCCGGTCTGCGCCGTCAGCAGGCAGGGCAGGGGAACCTTCACCACCTCGAGCGCGCCGCCCTCGAGCTCGCGCTCGACCTCGACTTGGCCGCCGTCGAACTTGGCCGAGACGATGCCGGTCGCGTGCGGGACGCCGAGCAGCTCGGCGAGCATCGGCCCGGTCACCGCGAAGTTCGTGTCGTCGGACATCAGGCCCAGCAGAACCAGGTCGGCCTTCTCGGTCTTGGCCACCGCCGCGATCGTCTTGGCGATCGCGAGCGAGTCGGCGTGTCCCAGGCCGTCGTCCCAGACCTGGACCGCGCGGTCGGCGCCCATGCCCAACGCCGTGCGCAGCGACTGCTGGACACGGTCCGGGCCGATCGAGAGCACGACGACCTCGGTGGCCGCGTCCTTGTCCTTGATGCGCAGCGCCTCTTCGAGGGCGTAGTTGTCGTAGTCGTTGATCTCGAACTTGATGTTCGCGTCCTGGATCCAGC
>CAZMKX010000320.1:0-4976 GCA_964566375.1 uncultured Myxococcales bacterium | reverse complement strand
TGGGGCGACGCGGAGCGGATCGCCGTCAACGTCCACTCGCTCTACCGCGAGTGGAGCGGCGGCGCGCAGGGCGGCGCAAACGCGCTCGAGCTCTTCGCGCTGATGGCCGAGCTCTCGAATCGGAGTCCCGTGCGTGCCGGATGAGCGCGTCGAAGCGCGCCGGAAGCTCGCGGCGATCCTGATGATCGACGTGTCCGGCTTCAGCCGGATGATGGCGCGCGACGAGGAGGGCACGACCCGCGAGATCCAGGCCTTCCACGAGCGCGTGCGCGAGCGCGTCGTCGAGTTCCAGGGGCGCGTCGTGGACACGGCCGGCGATTCGGTCTTCAGCGAGTTCGACAGCGTGGTGCTCGCGACGCGCTGCGCGCAGGCGATCCAGGAAGACCAGGCGCGGCGGAATCTCGGCGTCTCCCCGGACCGGCGCATCGAGACACGCATCGGTGTACACGTCGGCGACGTGATCGTCGAGGAGTACAAGATCTACGGCGACGGTGTGAACATCGCCGCGCGGCTCGAATCGCTCGCGGCGCCCGGCGGAATCCTGGTCTCGGAGGCGGTCTTCCAGCAGGTGCGGAACAAGGTTCCGGGCGAGTTCCTCGACGAGGGCGAGCGCGAGCTCAAGAACATCGACCATCCGGTTCGCGTCTACCGCCTCGAGCCGTCCGCGCTCGTCGCGAACGCGCCGCGCGCCGAGCCCGCGCCTGCGCCGACGCTCGCACCGATCCGCCCGCCGACCCGGCGCGAGGAGCGCCGCGCCGAGCGCGCGTCGCAGGCCGACGATCGACCGGGAGCCTCCGCCGCGGAGCGCGCTGGACCTGCTCGTGCGTCCCGACATCGCGTCACCGCTCGTGATCGGGCTCTTCCTGCTCGCGGCGCCGATCGTGCTGCCGTCCGCGGGCGTCTTTCCGACGGCCGGCGCGATCCTCGTCGGGCTGACGGTCGGCCGCATGATGAAGCGCATCCGCCGTCGCCGCGGAGACCTCCTGATCGGGCTCGGCGCGGGAATCGCGCTCGGGGCGATCTTCACCGGCTGGAGCACGGTCACGAACTTCCTGTTCCTGCTCGGCGGTGCGATCGTCGCCGTGCAGGGCTTCGCGCTCACGCGTCGCGGAGAAGCGCGCGAGCGCTGAGCGACTCACATCTTCGGGGCCGCTCCGGGCTGAGGCGCAGCCTCGCCCTTGCCCTTGTCGACGCTGAGCAGCTCGACGTCGAACTGCAATGCCGCGCCCGGCGGAATCCGGTCACCCGATCCCGGCGGGATGCCCTTGTCCCCATACGCCAGGTCGGCCGGGCACGTGATCACCGCCTTGCCGCCCGGCTTCATCAGCTGCAGGCCCTCGAGCCAGCACGGGATCATGCGCGAGAGCGGGAAGTCGGCCGGCTGACCCCGCTCGATCGAGCTGTCGAAGACGGTGCCGTCCCGGAGCTTTCCGGTGTAGTGCACCTTCACGAGGTCCTTCGGGGTCGGATTGTCTCCCGAGCCGGCCTTCGTCTCCTGATACACGAGCCCGGACGCCTTCTTCTGCGCGCCCTTCTGGTTCGCGGCCTCGGCCATGAACTTCGACGACGCCTCGCGCTCCGCCTTCGCGCGCGCGGCGCTGCGCGAGGCAGCGAGCGCGTCGAGCTTCTCGGTGTAGTCCAGCACGTCGACGAGCGGCTTCTGGTTCGTCAGTCCCGCGGTCAGGCCCGCGGCGACCATCTTCACCTCTTCGGGGGTCAGGTTGAAGGTCTTCAGGTTCTCCGCGACGGCCAGCCCGAGCGCGTAGACGGTCTTCTGATCGTCCGTCTCCGGAATCTGGCCGAACGCGCTGCTCGCGACGACGAGCAGGCAGACGACGGACGATACGGCGAGAAACCGCGCAGTGCGCAGGGACATGGGTTCTCCGTGAGCCCGGCGCGTTGGGACCGGGCGCGCAATGTTGCGCTGACGGGGATTCGCCCGCAAGGGCCGATGTTTCCGCGGCGCGGGGGCTGTGAGATGCTCTGCGCCGATGCCCGATCCGAGCGGCGACGCCGCGCTGCCCGACTTTCCGCAGAGCGAGACGCTGACGGCGATCTTCTCGTCCGTGCTCCGTCATGGCGAGTGGCTCCCGCCGGAGGAGCTTCGCGTGCGCGCGGGCTTCGGGGCGGTGAAGCTCGACCTGACGCAGGCGCTGCTCGCGCCCGGCGTGACGGAGCTCCACGTCCTCGCGGTGTTCGGCTCGGTCGAGCTGCTCGTGCCGCCGGAGCTCGAGGTCGAGCTCGACGCCTCGGCCCTGTTCGGCTCGGTCGAACGCAAGACCGCACGCGGCGGCATGGCGGCCTTCCTGCGCGATCAGCTGCGCCGGGTCACCGGCGGCGGCGCGAGGCCCGAGTCGGCGGTCGACGACGATCCGCCCCTGCTCCGCGTCAGCGGCCGGGCGATCTTCGGAAGCATCGTCGTGCGCGTTCGCGACTAGCGCGCGACGACCACGAAGGCCGGCGAGCTCGCGACGACCGGCGAGCGGTCGAAGTCGCCGAAGATCCCGACCTCGGCGAAGCCCGCGCGCGCGAGCAGGTGCTCGAGCTCGTAGCGCCAGAACCAGCGCATCCGGAAGCTCGCGTGCTCGTTCCCGACCACGCGGCCGTCCCGCCAGCGCTCGTAACGGAAGCGGACGGTCATCAGCTGCACGGCCGGGTCGCGCGAAACCGTCGCATGGCGGACGACGTCCTCGCCGTCGACCTCGAAGCGCAGGTCGACGGTCTCCGGCTCCTCGGTCTGCGCCATGCGGTCCAGGCGGGGCGCGAACACGTCGAACGCGAGCCGGCCGCCGGGCGCCAGGTGCCGCCGAACGCAGGCCAGGCAGGCGAGCTGATCCTCGACGGTGTAAAGGTGCTGGAACGCGCGGAACGCCGAGAAGATCAGTCCGAAACGCTCGCCCGGCAGGTCGAAGCTCTGCATCGGCGCGTGCACCAGCCGCAGGTTCGCCAGGCGGGTCTTCGCGCGCAGGCGCGCGAGCATCTCCTGCGAGGCATCGAGCCCCGTGCACGGAAAGCCCTGGCTCGCGATCTCGAGCAGGACCCGGCCCGTACCACAGCCGAGCTCGAGCACCGGCCCGCCGCCGTCGTGCGCGAGCGCTCGGTAGAAGGCGACGTCGCGGCCGTCGAGCTGCGGCAGGCGCGCGTACGCTGCGTCGTAGAAGCGCGCGGTGGCGCGGCCGTAGTCCGCGTCGAGCGCTCCCGGAGCGGTCGTCATGCGCCCTGCCGTGCGCCAAGCGAGGGGACGAGTCTCCGCATGCGAGAATCCTACCAGCCATGCAGACCTCGAACGAGCATCGTCTCTGGAGCGCGATCCGCGCGCGCTCGATCGGGCGCACGGCGTGAGCCCGCTGGCCTGGTACGCCATTGCCGCAGGCGCGTGGTTCCTGTCCTTCGGGCTGCAGAGCGTGATCGTCTCCTCCCTCGTCGCGCTCGAGCTGCACGGGGATTCGCGCGCGATGGCGCTCGCCCAGATGGCGCAGCAGCTGCCGGGCTTCGGCCTGATCCTGCTCGGCGGCGTGGTCGCCGACCGCGTCGACAAGCGCGCGCTCCTGATCGCGCTGTACGCGAGTGCGGCCGCGCTCGTGCTCGCGCTCGCCCTCGGCATCGAGGCGGGCCTGCTCTCGCTCGCGCTCGTGGTCGGCTACGTGCTGGCGATGGGCACGCTCTCGGCGTTCGTGATGCCCTCGCGCGACGCGCTGCTCTCGGACGTGGCCGGCGGGAATCTGGCGCGCGCGGTCTCCGTCCTGACCATGACGCAGTGGGGAATGCAGGCGCTCGGCAACGCCTCGGGGATGCTGGGCCGTCGCGTGGGCGTCCTGCCGCTCCTGGGCCTTCAGCTCGTCGTGTTCGTCGTCGCCCTGCCGGCTCTGCTCCGCCTGCCCCGGCACGCGCCGGTGGCGGGAGAGCCGCGGCGCGCGCTGCGACTGGGCGAGCTCGCGGACGGCGTGCGCGAGGTGATGCGCTCGCCCGTGCTCGGCCCGTCCGCCCTCCTCGCGGTCGCCCTCGGCGTGCTCTTCATCGGCCCGTTCCAGGTCGTGTTCCCGTTGCTCGTGCGCGACTTCTACCACGGCGACATCGCCGACCTGTCGCTGCTCTTCATGGCGTTTCCGGTCGGAACGATCCTGGGCTCGATGCTGATTCTGGCGCGCGGCGGGATCCGCCGGAAGGGATCCGCACAGCTGCTCGCGCTGGCCTTCGGCGGCCTGTGCCTGGGCTCGCTCGCATTCGGACCGCCGTTCTGGGCGGCGGTCGTGCTGGTCGTCCTCTTCGGGCTCGGCGGCGCATTCTTCATGACTGCGGGTCGCACGCTCTTCCAGGAGCGCGCCACGCCCGCGAGTCGCGGTCGAGTGCTGTCGGTCTACACGCTGGCCTTCATGGGCGCTTCGGGCGCGATCGGCGCGCCGCTCTCGGGCTGGCTCAACGCGAGCTTCGGCCCGGTGGCGACGTGCGGCATCTGCGCCGGCCTGATGCTCGTCACGATCGGCGTCGTGACCGTGACCACCCGAGTCAGGCTCCTGCGCTGACCGGTACCTCGAGCACTCCGGAACGGATCAGCGCCTCGATCTCGGAGTCCTCGATGTCGAGCCACTCACGACAGATCTCGCGCGAGTGCTGGCCGAGCATCGGCGCGGGCTTCTGGATCGGCGCGGGCAGGTCGCTGCCGCGGAACGCCGGCCCTTCGGCGGTGATGCGACCGAGCGGCGGCTGCTCGAACGTCTGCAGATAGCCGCGCGCCTGCAGGTGCGGATCGGCGATCTCGTGCGCGGGATGGTGAAGCGCTGCGGCGGGGATGCCCCGCGCCTGCAATCGGTGCATGATCGCGTGGGGGGTCTGGGTGCGGGTCCACACCGAGAGGTGTCGGTCGAGCGCGTCGCGCGAAGCCAGACGTCCGGGCGCGAGGTCGTACTCCGCGCGAGCGGCCCACGCGGGCGACCCGAGCTCCTCGCGCAGCGCCTGCCACTCCGCATCGCTGCGCA